>JAGDMX010000035.1 GCA_017860725.1 Chloroflexota bacterium
TAAAGGATCACCTGCACATCGTTGCGCAAATCCTTGGGGAACAGCGGGCGTAAGGGCCGATCGGTCAGCCGGGCTGTCAGAATCGACTCTTCGCTGGGACGACCCTCGCGGCGAAAAAACGAACCGGGGATGCGCCCGCCAGCGTACATTCGCTCTTCATAATCGACAGTCAGCGGGAAAAAGTCGATCCCCGGCCTGACTTCTACGCTCATCGTTGCGGCGGCGAATACCATCGTATCGCCTAGGCGCAGCGTTACAGCGCCGCCCGCTTGCCCGGCCAATCGGCCGGTTTCAAGCGTGACTTGTTTACCACCTACAGTGGCTTGAAATTGTCTTGCTTCTGGTTTCATTTTATTCTCCTGAAATTCCCACCCCGTCAGGGACTGAAAGCTGCCGGCAACCGCAGACTATTTTTCAAGCGGGTTGTCACCACCTTTCAATACCTAACCGGTGGGTCAATAAAAAAATAGAGCAGATGGAGACCTGCACCCACCTACTCTGTTCCAATCCTGATGGCTACTTGCGCCGGATGCTGAGTCGATCGGTCAGGGCGACGTAGCGTTGGTAATCCTTGCGGCGGATATATGCCAGCAAGCGCCTGCGCTGGCCGATCAACATCAGCAAACCACGCCGAGAGGACTCATCGTGTGTATTGACTCGCAAATGGTCGGTCAGGGTATTAATACGGCTGGTCAACAGCGCAACCTGGACCTCCGGCGAGCCAGTGTCACCCTCGTGCCTAGAAAACTCCTCAATCAGCTTGCTTTTTGCTTCCTTATCTAATGTCATGACGTCTGCGAACTCCTTTACAAAATTTACTTTCCTACTGAGCAGGTCTCCTTGCCGGCAGCAAGAAGGCACAACCGGGGGCGGGGCCATCTTACCGCCAGTAGGTCTAGTCACCGGCTGAAGATTATACCAAATTGCTGTAATCCATACAAGACTTGCGGGGCGATCGATTCACCGTTTAGTTATACCGCCGGGCTACGTACTGCACTGCGCAAGCGCTCTTGAATTTCCTGCGGAAAAGCTGAGATGCTCTGGCGGATCAACCACGCTGTATCCGGATTTTCCGGCATTGTCAAGACTTGGCGCAAAAATGAGGCTGTCTCGACTGGAGAGCGGCGCGCCATAGATGCCAATACATCCAGGATATCTGGGCGCAGTTTATTGGGCGCCACCCGCACAAAGGGTTGGATCAAGCGAAATAGAGCCGGAAGATTTGGATAAGGTGGATCATCAACTAAAGGCAAGAGGATGCGCAAACCCAGCCGCTGGTTGTTCAGATCTTTATCTCCCAACAAATCGGAGAGAGCCTTAATCATCACATCTGGGTGTTCTTGGCGCAAGCGCATAAGGCCACTATGCGACAGGGCATCTACCAACGCTTGCTCGGTATCCTTGCGCACCCAAGACCGGACAGCCCCGAAAATACGCCCTGGTGGATCTGGCAGGAGCTCACCTAGCAGGGATGCTGCCAGGGTGCGGAATTCCAGGTAGGGTTGTTCCCACAGCATCTGAACTAATGCCCAACCGGCTTCCGGGTCAGCCTGTACCAGAGGTGCCAGCTCTCTCTCCACTTGCCGCAACACCGGCGGCTTAACGCGGTAAGCAGCCAGCAAGGGGCGCGGGATACCGGACTGCCCAGGGCGCTGAGCGCGATCGGCGTAAAAATCCAGCAGATGGTGCAGGCTGCGCACCAGGACCGGCGGTTCATCGTAATGCTGGGCCAGCAGCATGGCCTGTTGCTTCAGGCGGGCAGGGTGAATGGCGGGCATGAAACTCGGCGTAATCCTTAGAATCGTGAGCGTTGGTCTGGCGAAAAGTCAGGGCACGATCTACCACTCGGAGAAATTTTCATTGGGTAAAGGGAGTTTATCTTCGAGCATTCTATTTTCTTCCTGATGTTACCTGGAAGTGATTATCTTATCAGAGGATGGATTGCAGCCTTTGAACGGCTGTTTCGTTATCGGGGACAAAAGACAGCCAACCATGTTCGCGCTCCGGTACATATTCACCCAAGGATGCATAAAAAGTATGGATCGTCTCCAGCCAGCCGGAGCCGATCAAGATCAAAGGCCGGGGGGAGATCGCCCTGATCAGCAGGTGATTCCACATCAAGACCACCTCGGCCAGGGTGCCAATCCCACCAGGCAGTGCCAGGGCAGCATCGCAGGTGGACATCATGGTATGGATACGCTCACGAATCGTCTCGGTGCGCAGCTCTTCCTTCACCCAGGGATTAGCCCCACCAGGGCGAAAGTTCTCAATCTCGACGCAGGTGACGCCAATCACATGTGCGCCGGCTTTAGCCGCGCCGTGCGAGACCGCTTCCATGGTACCGATGTAACCACCGGTCATCACTGTATAGCCGGCTTCACCCAGCATCTCACCCAGTCGCATGGCAGACTGGTAGGATGGTTCTCCCGGACGAGGGTTGGAGGCGCCAAACACAGCAATATGTTTCATGGCTGGTCCCAGGTGCGGCCGTAATTGTGCTCCAGCTTATCCAATACCGATTGCTCCAGGTCAATCCCGGCAACACTGGCAATCTGCATCAAGTACAGCATCACATCCGCCAGCTCACCCGCCAATTCATCTGGATTTTCCAAATGGTCGGACCACTGGAAGTGCTCCAGGACCTCGTTAGCCTCCAGGCTGAGGGAGATAGCCATATTACGCAGTGTTTGCGGTCGCGGGCTGTCGGCAGCATACCAGCCCATCGCGCCGACAAACCGGTGCATCTGTTCAGTGAGTTCTTTGATTTCCATCGGGCTGATTATATGGGCGAACAGAGATTCAGTCAATCAGCAGTACCGCGCTCAGGCATCCTCACTATCAGTTAAGGCTTGGATAGCAACCCTCGCCGAAAGGCGCTGCTCCGGATGCCAGCCGGGTTCGTTCAGCATACGCTCCAGATGCAGGCGCACCGCCTGCTGCTCAGGTAGTGCTAGTTCAGAATACGCTTTGCGCACCAGTTCAGGCTGACGGGAAAGTAGCTGGTCCCATAATAATTCGAGTGGGTTCATTGCATGCTTGATAGGTTATGGTGGATCGATCTGATTATACCAAGCAGTACCGGCAGAACCATTACTGGGTATTTGTGAACAAATACGCAAGCAAGGCGGTATTATAAATATGCAGATAAATCAACTCGCCTGACTCTGGCAGCAACTTCAATTCGAGATAATTGTTGTAGGATCGAATCCGGAATACAATTAAATAGAGATGCCTCCTCTGCTGCGGTTCATCATATTAAGGTTTCTCTCCATACCGGTGACGGTGTTGATCATCACAATGATCCTATACGCCTTCGTGATGATCACTCCCCCTGAGACACGCGCCCAATTATATTTCAGCGGTAAGATGCCTGCCACGATCGACTCGGAAGAGCGCATCCAACGCTATACTGAGAAGATCATTAGTACCCATCACCTTAGGGACCCTTATCCCGTCCAATTTCTCTATTGGTTGGGGCAATTATTGGACGGGCAATGGGGTTACAGCCCAATCCTGAAAGAGAATATCCTCCCGGCGCTGATTCGGCGCACACCGGTCACCATCGAGCTGACTCTTTACTCCTTGCTGGTGTTCTTTCCTCTCGGGCTAATCACTGGGATGATCGCCGGCTGGAGGAAACACGAAAGGTACGACCAGCGCTTCCGAGCAGCCGCATTCATTGCCAGCTCAATCCCAATGTTTATCCTGGCATTAGTGTTGCTTGATATTTTTTACGTTGCCGTATACTGGTTCCCTCCTGAACGCCTGAGTATTGCAAATTCTCAATTGATCATTTCCGATGAATGGCGGCAAATCACCGGGTTGGTCACAATAGACGGGTTGCTCAATGGGCAACCGGATGTATCCTTGGATGGACTGCGTCACCTGGTGCTGCCCGTGGTTACCCTCAGCCTGATGCAGTGGGCGACTCTGGGCAGGATTGCCCGTGTAAGCGTGATCGATGAAGCCCAAAAAGATTACATCCTGGCAGCCCGGGCACACGGAGTAAACGAGCGGGGCCTGTTGTGGGGGCATACTTTCCGCAATATACTCACCCCTGCATTGAACAGCACAGCGCTATCGGTGGCGTGGCTGGTGACCGGGGTATACGTTGTGGAAATTATTTTTAACTTCAACGGCATATCGGATGTCGTGGTGCGCGGCCTACTAGGCACACCGGATGCCTCCTCGGTGTTAGGATTTGCCATCTATAACGTGATCCTGGTCTGTCTGGTAATGTTTGCCCTGGATATTATTCAGGTGATTGTCGACCCGAGGCTTCGGGAGGGTTTGATAGCAAAATGAAGGAGAATTCCAGGCGGCAAATCACTCGTCGTACCAGCCTGTTGGCTTTTCTAATCACCGGTATTTTCATTGCCGTGGCAATCGCTGCGCCAATACTCACGCCTCCTGACCCAGAATCGGCAGATCCTGCCTATAAACTGGTCAGAGGTAATTACGGTAATCAACCTGTCCCACCGGGCGATGTGTTTCCATTGGGGGCGATACCGGCCGGGTTCCGACAGTACCTCGACATCTATCATTCACTAATCTGGGGGACACGGTCAGCGCTGCAATTTGGGATTCTGGTAGTGTTTTTCAGCGCCAGCCTGGGTATCTTCATCGGTGCAGCCAGCTCCTACCTGGGCGGATGGCTAAACGCCACAGTGATGCGCGTGACGGATGCGTTTCTAGCATTCCCGATCATCGCCGGTGTGGTGTTTTTCGAGGAAATTTACATCTCCATTGTCAGCCCGGGGGTGATCAATCTCTATCAATTTGAAGAGCCAACCTTGAGCCCCATTCAGGAGCTGCTCGCCCGGATTGATCCCCTGCTGGTGACCTTAATCTTTTTTTCATGGATGGCTTATGCCCGCTTGATGAACAGCCAGGTTCTACGCATCAGGGAGACCGCTTTTGTTGAAGCGGCGCGTGCGTTAGGTGCTTCACCATGGCGTTTGATCTTTCGCCACTTAGTCCCTAACAGCGTCTCCCCGGCCATCGTCCTGGCAGCCCGGGATGTTGGAGCAATTGTGCTATTCCAGGCAACCATGGCATTTATCGGCTTATCCAGCAGCTCGCCATGGGGGGTCAGCCTGGCGGCCGGGAGGAAATGGATCATTGGACCGGGGGGTAATATGCTGCGCTATTGGTGGGTATTTTTCCCAATCACCATCGCGATCATTTTATTCGGTATTGGTTGGAATCTGATGGGAGATAACCTTCACGACTGGCTCAATCCGCATAAAGATACATAAACCCAAAACACCCCTTTTTTCCTTATCCCGAACTGACGTTATAATATTCTTAATGCACATTATCCTGACTCACGAGCAGGCCGATTTTGACGCGCTGGCATCGCTGTTAGGGGCGTATTTGCTGGATGACAGCGCCATGCCGGTTCTACCGCGCCGGATGAACCGCAATGTACGCGCCTACCTGACATTGTACGGTATGGATCTGCCTTTCGTCGATCCGCGCGATATCCCGGTCGGGCCAATCCAGCATGTTACTCTGGTCGATACCCAATCGATGGTTAGCGTGCGCGGTATGAGCTCCGAAACCCAGGTGCGTGTGCTCGATCACCACCCGCTGCGCGAGCACCTACCTCCCCTCTGGACGGTGATCCATGAGGATGTAGGTGCTACAACGACGCTGATCGTGAATCATATGCGCCAGGGCGATATCCTGCTCAACACGGTGCAAGCCACTCTCTTGCTCCTGGGAATTTATGAAGATACCGGCTCGCTAACCTATGAACGTACAACTCCTGACGACTTGCATGCAGCCGCTTATCTGCTGGAACAAGGCGCCAGTCTGGCCATTGCAACAGATTTCCTCAACCACCCGTTATCGCCCGGTCAACAACTGCTCTACGATCAGCTGCGCGCCGAGTCTGAAAGCCTGAACATTCACGGACATACCATCATCGTCGCCTGGACGGATGCACAAGGGATGGATGAAGAGCTTTCAACCGTGGCGCACAAGCTGCGCGACTTGCTGGACCCGGACGCGCTGTTTGTACTGGTTACCACGCGCGGCGGTGTGCAGATGATTGCCCGCTCGAACAGCGAGCACATCGATGTCGCTGAGATACTGAGCGGCTTTGGCGGCGGCGGACACGAACGCGCGGCTGCCGGCCTGGTGCGCAACCGGGAGCTGCAGGATGTGCGGACAGAACTGAAGCGCGCCCTGCCCGACTTTGTTCAGCCTGCCATTACTGTGGCCGAGATCATGTCACGCGGCCCGCAGGTACTCTCCATGGATACGCCTGTTGAAGATGCAGCGCTGCGGATGCGGCGCTTTGGCTATGAAGGCTACCCGGTAGTAAAAAATGGGAAGGTCGTGGGCTTGCTTACCCGCCGGGCGGTGGACCGTGCCCTGGCGCACAATTATCATATGCCGGCCTCCAGCCTGATGGATGCCGGGGAATACACTGTCCACCCCGGGGATTCGATCTTGCACCTCCAACGCCTGATGACCGACAGCGGCTGGGGGCAAATCCCGGTCGTGGAGCCAGAAAGCGGCGTCCTGATCGGTATCGTCACCCGAACCGACCTGTTAAAGACCCTGGCTCCCGAGCCGCGCTTGCCAAGACGCATGAATCTAGCGACCCGGCTTGAAGCTGTCCTCCAGCCGGAGCACCTGACCTTGCTGCAAACCATTGCCGGGGCTGCTTCGGATCAACATGTCGCACTATATATCGTCGGTGGTTTCGTGCGCGATCTGCTCTTAGAGCACCCCAGCCAGGATTTTGACCTGGTGGTGGAGGGCGATGCCATTGCCCTGGCCGACTCTCTCAAGCACCAATACGGCGGATACACCACCAGCCACAGCCGTTTTGGCACCGCCAAATGGTACCTGCCAGATGACAGCAGCCCCAACGCGAAACTGCCACAGGTTCCTGGGCTGGCTTTTGTCGATCTGGTTTCAGCGCGCACCGAGTTTTACACATATCCCAGCGCCCTTCCCACTGTCGAACGTGGTAGCATCAAGCTCGACTTGCACCGGCGCGATTTCACGATCAATACTCTGGCACTGCGCCTGGATGGGCACCATTATGGCGAGCTGCACGATTACTGGGGTGGATTGAACGACCTGAATCAGGGATTAGTGCGCGTGCTGCATTCTCTGTCCTTCATTGACGATCCAACACGTATGCTGCGCGCCGCCCGCTTCGAGCAACGCTTTCGCTTCCGTATCGAGGAGCGCACTTTGCAGCTCATGCAGGAGGCACTGCCTCTGCTGGAAAAAGTCTCTGGAGATCGTATCCGCCACGAGTTGAACCACATTCTAGCTGACAACCAGGTGTCACTGATCATGCGCCGGCTCGCTGAGCTGAATCTACTGGCCACCATTCACCCGGCGCTAACCTGGGATGCCTGGCTGGTGGAGCGCTTCAGCGTTGACAGACTGGCGTTACCCCCCGCCGAGTGGGGGATCACTGGGTATAAAACCGAGCTCGAACTGGAGCGCGACCTGGGTTATTCTCTGTGGCTGGTGCGCCTGCCGGTTGTAACCGCTCGTCAGGTCTGCGCTCGTCTGAAAGCCTCAGCCGACTTGACACAGGTGATTGTCAGCGCTTGCAACCTTTGGCACAATCTGCCAGAGCTGGCCAACGCGCCGCCGAGCGTGATCGTCAGCCATCTAGATGGATTGCCCCCGCTGGCGCGTTACACAGTTTATCTGGCAACCACAGAGCCAGACCACAGTAACCTGATTAAACGCTATGTGGAACAATGGCAGAAGATCTCGCCCACCATCGACGGCCACGACCTGCGTCGCATGGGACTGCCGCCCAGCCCGGCTTACGATACTGTTCTTACAGCCCTGCGAGCGGCCTGGTTGGACGGCCAGGTGTCCACACCTGAAGCTGAGGGCGAGCTGCTACAAAAACTGCTCAACGATTCACAGGTACGCGCCCAGCTGAACCGAGCCCCCCGTCAGGCAACTTGAGCATATGCCCATTAGCGTCGCACCCCCGCCTGACGGCTGGCTGGCACGCGTAGTCATTCGCCATCTAGTCAAAACCGACTTGCCTGCCCTGGAATGGGAAGGCGAATATCGCCACTTCCGGCGCCTCTATACAGATATCTATCAAGGCTATTCGCAGGGGAGGGCGGTCATGTGGGTCGCGGAGCTGCCGGGCAGTGGGTTGATAGGGCAGCTGTTTGTCCAGCTAGACAGCAGCCGGACCGAACTGGCGGATGGGATTGCGCGTGCTTATATCTACGGTTTTCGCATCAAGCCGGCTTACCGCGGCTTCGGCCTGGGCACCTCTATGATGCAAATCGTAGAAGGCGACCTGCTGCGACGCAACTTCTGGTGGGTGTGCCTGAACGTAAACCGGGAAAATAAGAGTGCAATGAAGTTGTATGAGAAGCTGGGCTATCGGGTGGTCGCTGCTGAGCCGGGGCGCTGGACATATATCGATGATCAAGGCAAGCGCCAGGAGGTATGTGAGCCAGCCTGGCGAATGGAGAAACAGTTGGTGTGGAGCACGGCGAGCAAATGAAGTTAAGATTTAATTAAAACAATACTTAGATCTTGGCCGGGCCTTGCATCTGATCTCAAATTGTGTTAAAATTGTGTCAAGTCGGGGAACCGACATGGATACCGTCGCTGATGAAAAGTGGGTAACCCCCACTTTTCTGCTTATGATCGGATAATATTTCGCGAATCATCATCAACAGGTAAAAGAAAAGGCATGAAGAACGAGTTTGTCCTGGCTTTCAACGAGGTGCTGGAAGAAAAACAGCTCCCCAAAGATATAATCATGGACGCACTACAGGCAGCCATGATCTCGGCATACCGCCGAGCAGTCAACGCCTCCAACGCTCAACACGTGGATGCGGTCATCGATCCCGAAACCGGCAAAGTAATTATTTACGCCGAGAAAGAGGTGGTGGATATTGTGCAAGATCCACGCACCGAGGTGGCGCTGGAAGATGCTCAGCAGGTAGATGCTGAGGCCAAGCTGGGCGGGATGGTAATCGTCGAATCGACGCCGCACAATTTTGGCCGCGTAGCTGCCCAAACCGCGCGCCAGGTGATCCAGCAGCGCATACGCGAAGCAGAGCGTGACGCTCAGTTCAGCCACTTTAGCCGCCAGATGGGCGAGATTATGAGTGGCGTGGTGCAGGCAGTCAACGCTCAAGGCGTTACCCTGGGGCTGGACATGAAGGCTGAAGGCGTAATGCCTCGCAACCAGCAGATTCCCGGTGAGCGTTTTCGCGTTCACGACCGGGTGCGCGCCTTATTGGTCGAGGTCAAGATCTCCCCGCGCGGCCCGCAAATTATCCTTTCACGCGCCCACCGCAACTTTTTACGGCGCTTGCTGGAGAACGAGGTGCCGGAAATCTACCACGGCATGGTCGAGATCCGTTCGATCGCCCGCGAACCCGGACAGCGCTCCAAGGTCGCTGTGGCTGCCCTCCAACCGGGGGTAGATCCGGTAGGTGCTTGTGTCGGCATCCGCGGTGTACGTATCCAGGCCATCGTGCGCGAGCTGAACGACGAGAAGATCGACGTGATCGAGTGGAGCCCGGATGCAGCCGTATACATCGCTAAAGCTCTCAGCCCGGCGCGCGTCTCTGGCGTCTATCTCAACGACTTAGCTAAAGGCGCGAAAACCGCTACCGTGGTAGTCCCCGAGGATCAGCTCAGCCTGGCCATCGGCCGCGATGGGCAAAACGCCCGCCTGGCAGCCAAACTGACCGGCTGGCGCATCGATATTAAAAGCCTGCCGGAAGCCGCCAGCGACTCGCTGCGCCGCCTGCAAACCGAAGCGGAATACGCCACCATGGCGCTATACGAAGCCGATCTTCTGCCAACAGTGGAAGCGATCCTGGCTAAGAAAGCCGAAGGTCGTCCGGTAACACCTGAAGAGTACCAGGTGTTGACTCAGTTCGTCGACCGCGTGGAGCGTGGCCTGATCCGCCAGCGCCAAAGCGAGCGCCAGGTAGAAGACGACCGTCTGGTAGAGGCCCGCGGCAAGGTACCTGCGTTGGCCTTTGAGATTGCAATGGAAGACTTCGAAGTTTCCGACCGGGTATATGCAGTGATCAGTGAAGCCGGTTTCCAGACCGTGGGTGACCTGATGCTCCAAATGGAGCTGGATCCAGATGCTGTTCTCGGCTTGGCTGGTATGGGACCCAAGGGCATGAAGGAGCTTGAAGAAGCCCTGGAGCGCATCCGTGAGCAAGCCAGACTTGTGGAAGCCGAGCAGGTCGCTCTAGAAGCTGCACCTGAAGAAGAAGTCGAAGCGGCTGCACCCGCCGAGGAAGTCCCAACCGAAGAACCTGCAGTGGTTGAGGCTGTTGAATTCGTGGAAGTCGAGCCTATCGAAGTAGCGCCGGTGGAGGCTGTAGCCGAAATCGAAGCAGAACTGCAGGTTGAGGCTGAAACACCGGTTGAGGTCGAGGCTGCTGTCGTCGAGGAAGAAGAGGAAGTAACACTCGATAAGCTCTTCACTCTGACCCCCGAGGCACTTGGTATTCAGGAAGCCAGTGAGGAAGAAGACGAAGACGAGACCGACGACAAGAAGAAGAAAAAGAAGAAGAAGAAATTCGTCGAGATGGAATACGATCCCGAGAAGGATTTCCTGGTCGTGAAGAAAAAGCGCAAGCGCGGCGAGGCTGATTGGGATGGGAGCTGGTAACTGGTAACAATTTTAGAGGAGAGGTGCCAAAGAAACCTGCACGACGAAAACATGTGCCCCAACGCACCTGTGTGGGCTGCCGAGAAGTTTTATCCAAACGCTCGCTGATCCGCATTGTGCGTCAACCGGATAGAGTCCGGATCGATCCAACGGGCAAATTGGACGGACGTGGCGCTTATCTGCACGACCGGCGATCTTGCTGGGAGCGCGGGCTGAAAGGGGCCCTGGCGAATGCTTTGAAAACGGAGCTTTCTGCCCAGGATCGAGAATTACTGTCGAACTTCATGGCTTTCCTGCCAGAAGAGACAGTTGATCTGGTCGATGAGAGCGTTCAATAGGCTTGAGACGATGAGCGTCTAAACCTTCATCAACTCGCCGGTTCGCTCGTTGGGACACGACCATGGGTTAGAAATAATAATTAGGAGGTGCCCAATGAGTGGTAACGGGCTGAAAACGAAAAATATTGAAATTCCTGCCACCATCACAATCCGGGATCTGGCTCACGCCATGGATGCCAGCCCTATCGAGGTGATTAAGAGTTTGATGGCGATTGGGGTGATGGCTAATATCAACCAGCAGATCGATTACGACACGGCGGCGGTCGTGGCGGCAGAGATGGGCTATGAAGCCACCATGGAGACCCCAGAAGCAGACATCGAAGAGGATCAGGGAGAAATCCCCCTGTGGCGGCGAATGATCGCCAACGAGCCGACCAGTGAGCTGAAAAACCGACCGCCAGTGGTCACCATCCTTGGGCATGTTGATCATGGCAAAACCACGCTGCTGGATGCCATACGTCACACCAATGTGGCGGAGGGCGAAGCCGGCGGTATCACCCAGCATATTGGCGCTTACCAGGTGGAGCACAACGGGCGTCTGATCACCTTCCTTGATACTCCCGGACATGCGGCATTTACCGCCATGCGAGCGCGCGGTGCCAGCGGGGCCGATATCGTCGTCCTGGTGGTTGCAGCCGACGATGGTGTCATGCCCCAAACTAAGGAAGCAGTCGCCCATGCACGCGCCGCCAAGGTGCCGATCCTGGTGGCGATGAACAAAATTGACCGACCGAATGCCGACCGCGACCGGGTAAAACAGCAACTTGCTGAAATTGGACTGATCCCCGACGAGTGGGGTGGAGATACAATTGTCGTGCCGATCTCTGCCAAGCAACGCAAAGGATTGGAAGACCTGCTGGAGGCCATCGTGCTGGTTGCTGACAATGCAGAAATTCTCGCCAACCCGAAAGGCAAAGTGATTGGCACCGTCATTGAGTCCGAACGCGACCGGGCTAAGGGCGTGTTAGCCACTCTGTTAGTGCAGAATGGCACCCTGGAAGTTGGCGATGTTGTCATATGCGGCAGCACCTACGGTCGGCTGCGCAATATGTTCGATTACCACGGGCGTCACATCCGCAAAGCCGGCCCTTCAACCCCCGTCTCGGTGATGGGGCTTTCCGATGTCCCCCAGTCTGGCGATCTTTTCCAGAAGGTCGAGACAGAACGTGAAGCCAAAACGATCATTGGTGAGCGAATGCTGGTTAAGCAGCAGGCTGCCACAGCCCAAAAGAGTACCTTGACACTGGAGCAACTGTTTGACCGCTTCCAGGCGGGCGATGTGCGCGAGCTCCGCCTGATCGTTAAAGCCGATGTTCAAGGATCCCTTGAGCCGATCGTTAATTCTCTCAATGATATCAAACAGGGCGATATTAAAATCAATATCCTGCATGCCGAAACCGGCAACATTGGCGAGAATGACATTATGCTGGCAGCGGCCTCCAAGGCGATCGTTATCGGGTTCAATGTCCTGGCCGATTCAAACGCCCGGCGTTTAGCTGAAACCGAGGGCGTATCGATTCGCCTGTATGAGATCATCTACCGCCTGACAGAAGACATCGAAAAAGCCTTGAAAGGCATGCTCGAACCGGAAGAGAAGGAAACCACCCTCGGCCACGCCGAAGTGCGCGCCGTCTTCCATATCTCAAAGCTCGGCAACATAGCCGGCTGCCGTGTGACCGATGGTGAAATTCGCCGTAATGCCCGCCTGCGTATTCTGCGCCGGGGCGAAGTGTTGCACGAAGGAAATGTTACAACCCTGAAACACCTGCAAGACGACGTGCGTGAAGTCAAAACCGGCTTTGATTGTGGTATTTCGACAAAAGGCTTTGATAATTTCGAAGTTGGCGACATTATAGAAGCTTACATTGTCGAAAAGGTCGCGGTAGCATAAACAAAAGACAAAACGAGGATCGTTGTGGTCTCAAAAACACGCGCCCTTAGAGTAGCGGATCGCATCCGGGAAGAGCTTTCTACATTGTTAATCTACAATGTATCGGACCCTCGCCTGGTCGGTATATCGGTTACCGATGTGCAAGTCGACCGGGAGTTAGCATTTGCAAATATATATGTCTCCGCCTTGGAAGGCTCACAGCGCTCCCTGGAAGTACTGGAAGGGCTGGAGCATGCCTCGGGCTACCTGAGATACGAGCTCTCCCAGCGCATTGAGCTATTTACCTTCCCACGCCTGCGCTTTCACTGGGACCCAACTTTTGAAAAGGCTGATAAGATCGAACGGCTGATCGCTTCCCTGCACAGCCAGGAGGCAGCGGATCAGACCGGAGGATCGACAGAAGAACCGGTGGACGCAGATGGATGAGATGCTGATCCGACAAGCAAGTGCACGCTTGGCTGCCGCGCAACGCATCCTGATTGTTTGTCACATCCGCCCGGATGGCGATGCTATCGGCGCTCTGCTTGGTCTGGGCTTGGCTTTGCAAGCGGCAGGGAAAACTGTTCAGATGGTTTGTGCCGACGGCGTGCCGGCCAACCTGCGTCACCTGGAGGGTAGCCAGCAGGTACTCGATCGGCCAAAGGGAGATTTCGATGCCATCTGTGTAGTAGATTGCTCTGATCTCAAGCGCACCGGCAGTGTACTGGAGAGTTACCCGCAGCCCGATATTAATATCGATCATCACATCACCAATCT
>JAGDMX010000218.1 GCA_017860725.1 Chloroflexota bacterium
CAATCGGGGCTGGTGGACGATCGCGGTTCCCAGCGCCAGGCGCTGCCGCCAGCCCACCGGGAGCTCCCCGGCTCGCTGGCGCTCTTGATCTTTCAGACCCACCAATTCCAGCACTTCATCGATCCGCTGGCGCTGCCTTACGCCATACACCCCGGCATAAAATGCCAGGTTTTCGCGCGCCGTCAGCTCCTGGTACAGAGCAAATTTCTGGGACATGTAACCGACCTTTGCCCGGATTTGCTCCGATTGTTGGACAATATCATAATCCAACACCTGGCCTGTTCCCGCGGAAGGTCGCAGCAAGCCCAGCAGCATGCGGATCGTAGTGGTTTTGCCAGAACCGTTTGGACCCAGGTAGCCCACCACCTCGCCGGGCTGGACGGTGAATGTCACGCGGTCGACCGCCAGGAATTCGCCAAAGCGCCGTGACAGATCCTTCGTCGTGATTGCGGGGCTATGCGCGGCTTGATCCGTCATTTTATCTCCAGCAGGCTGATGAAAATGTCCTCCAGCTGAGCCGGGATGGTCCGCAGGCGGCTGATCTGGCAGCCTTGTTCGGGCAGGACCTGGTTCAGGTGCTCCATAACCGCCTCTGCCTGTCCCTCCTGCACCCGCAGGTGCAGCCGGTCGCCGAACATTTGCACGTCCTCCACGCCCGGTTCTTTGCTGGTCAGCCGCCGCATCAACGGCAGCGGTCTCCCGACCACCTCCACCACCTGCGCCTGCAGCCGTGTGCGCAGCCGGGCAGGGGTGTCTTCCACCACCAAGCGCCCCTGGCGCAAGAATCCCACCCGTGTGCAGCGTGCTGCCTCATCCATGTAGGGCGTGCTAATTAGCACGGCGGTGCTACGCCCGTTTTGATTGCCCTCCGCCGCCAGCCGGATGATTAGCTGCCAGAAATCCTGGCGCGTTACCGGGTCGACCCCGGTAGTCGGCTCGTCGAGCAGCAGCAGCCGCGGCCGGTGCACCAGCGCTGCCGCCAGCCCCAGCTTTTGCTTCATCCCACCGGATAAGTGGCCAGTGCGCCGGTCGAGAAATTCGGCCAGCCCCACGAACTGCAGGATTTCCATGCAGCGCGGCCGCCAGTCGCGGTCTTGCAGGCCGCGTGCCTGGGCAAAGAAATGGATATTTTCCAGTACCGTCAGGTCTTCGTACAGTGAAAAGCGCTGCGGCAGGTAGCCGATCTGCTGGCGCGCCAGCTCGGTTTGCCGCAGCATATCCACCCCGCCGATCAGGATTTGTGTCGGTTGTTCCTTGCCCGCCGTTGGCTGCAGCGCGCCGCACAGCAGGCGGATGGTGGTAGTTTTGCCGGCTCCATCCGGTCCCATCAATCCATATATCTCGCCGCTGGCGACGCGCAAATCCACGCCGTCCACGGCGTGCAGCCCCCCGAAATGCTTGCGCAGATTGCTGGCGTCGATCAGGTACTCTGGCATCATGGATTCTTGCTGCCGAAAATTACGTCAGCCGGCATGCCCGGCTTGAGCTTGCCCTCCCGGTTGTCCAATGCCAGCTCGACCGCAAAGACCGTCGTCTTGCGACCTTCGGCTGTTTGCACGTTGCGCGGGGTGAACTCAGCCTGGTCGGCGATGTGGTTGACTGTCGCCTGGAAAGTCTCTCCAGGGAATGAATCGACGGTGACCTGTGCTTCCTGGCCGAGAGAGATTTGCCCATACAGATCTTCCGGGACGTACACCGTGATCACCAGGCTGTTCAAGTCTCCGATCGTCATCAATGCCGCGCCGGGCTGCACGACTTCACCAGGCTCCACGCTGCGGGTGAGCACAACGCCATCCCGCGCTGCGTACACCACTGTTTTTTCTAACTGCACATCCGCCAGGTCGACCTCGGCCTGGGCCTGCTGGATAGCCGCAAACGCCTGCTCTAGGCGAGCTTGTGCCTGTTCTATACCTGCCTGGGCTTGCTCTACGTTAGAGGCGGCTTGCTTGGGCGCGGCAATGGCGGCATCGATGCGCGCTTTAAGGATGGCTTCCTGGTTGGGGTCTGGTGGCTTCCTGGTTGGGGTCTGGTCCGTTTTCCAGCTTGGCCAGATCCTGGTTGGCCTTGTCGAGCGCAGCCCGGGCGCCGGCCAGTTCCGCTTCGTATTCCATGCGGCGGATGGCGGCGTCGTACTCGCTCTGTGCCTCATCCAGAGCTTCTTTGCGATCCTCACGTTCAGTGTCGCTGCTGGGGTAGTATTTATACGGCTCGAAATTTGACCGCGCCTCGTCCAGCCGCTTCTGCATTTCTTTGATCGCCTCTGAAGCGCTCATTCCCCTCTGAGACAAAGGTACTGTGAAATTGTCAAGCTGATATTGAGCTTCGCGCACGGCCCGGTTGGCGGCGGCCACCGCTTGCTCGGTCTGCGCCCGGGCGACCTCTGAATTTTCGTATAAGTCATCCAGGGCCTGCTCGGCAGCTAATTGCTCAACGCGTGAGCTGGCCGCCACCGCCTCGGCGTTGGCTTGCGCCGAGCTGAGTGCCGCTTTGGCCAGACTCAGTCCGGTATCGGCGGTGATCTGGTTGGCCTTGGCCGCTTCCAATGCCTCTACCGCTCTCTGGTGTTGGGATTTTAATAGCTGATCGTCCAGGCCAAGCAGGGGGTCTCCAGCATTTACCTGTTCGCCTTGCTCTGCCAATACCTCGGTTACCCGCCCGAAGATTTCCGGCGAAACGATCACCTCTACCGCCTCGACTGTCCCGGAGGCCTCGATGGCGCCATCCGCCGAGGCTTGATCTTGCCGGGTGAAATACCAGACTGCCGTGGCTCCGATAGCCAGCACCACCAGGATTGGGATGATGATTCGTCTGCGGTCGTGCATGTTTACCTCCTCACTCTTTCAGAGTGTTACTCATTGTTCTATGGCGCTGCCCAGCTCCTAATCCAGCCGCTTGCGGAAGCGCAGCGCCGCCGCCGTCATCAGCCCAAAGCCAAAAATGGCCAATGCGATCACCTCCGTCTGGATGACCTGGATACCTACGCCTTTCAGCATCAGTGAACGGATGACTGCCAGATAGTAGCGCAGTGGCATCAAGTAGGAGATCCACTGCAGAAATTTGGGCATCGCTTCCAGTGGGAAGAAGAATCCCGATAGAAAGAGACTCGGCAATAGAGTGAACCACACAATCAGCATTGCTTCCTGCTGTGTGCGAGCAAAGGTAGATGCCAGTAAGCCAATCCCCAGGCTGGTAAGTAAGAATAACCCGGAAACACCCATAATCAGCCACAGGTTGCCCTCGATGGGCACCTTGAACCAGTAGTGGCCGATTGTCATCACCTCGATCACCATCAAAAAGGCCAGGATAACATACGGCAGGATTTTTCCCACCACCAGCTCTCCGGAGCGGATCGGGGTGACGATTAGCTGCTCGATCGTCCCCCGTTCGCGTTCACGCACCACAGCCGTGGCAGTCAGGATCGACGTCAGGGCAAACAGGATCATCCCGATCACACCGGGGATCATAAAATAGGCGCTGATCATGTCGGGGTTGTACCACACCTGCGTGCGCACTTCCAGCGGCTGTCGTAGCCCGCTCAGGCTGCGCTGGCGGGCGATGCGCTCCGCATTGATCTGGGTGGCGTGCTGCTGCCCGATCAGCTGTGCCGCCGAGAGCGCCGTCGAAGCCGAAGTCGGGTCGCTCCCATCCAGGATGATCGTTACCTGCGCCTGCCCGTTGCCGTTGACCTGCGTGCTGTAATCGGGTGGGATGATCAGCCCAACCCGTGCCTGGCTTCCGTCGATCAGCCCGCGCAGCTCCTCCTCAGAGTCGACCTCGTAAGCCAGCTCGAAATAATCCGCCGTCCGGTAGGCAGCCAGTAGTTTGCGGGCTGCCGGGCTGCGGTCTTGATCAAATACTGCCAGCGGCACATTGCGCACGTCATTGGTGGCGGCGTAGCCCAGCAGGAATAGCTGCATGATTGGCATGATCAGCACCAATATCAGTGTCCTGGGGTCGCGCAAGATTTGGATGAACTCTTTACGGATCAGGGAAATCAGGCGTAAATTCATAAGCACCGCCTATTCAAAATTACTTCACCAGGATGCCGTGCAGGTAAATCGTCACGAAATCGTCCATGGCATCTTCCTGCATCTCGGGCGGCAGGTTGCGGTTGATGATCAGCTCGGTGAGCGCGTAGGAGAAAAACAATCCAATAAATGCCCGCACGATAATTGGCAGTGGTAGCGGGCGCAGCTCCTGGCGTCCCTGGGTGAATCGTTCGGCAAATGCCAGTACCTGCGGGAAGAGCATCTGGAAGATTTGGGGGATGTGCTCGCCTTTAAATTCAACCAGCTCGATGAACAGCAGGTTGAGAAATTCTAACCGCTCGTCGAATTGTGCTACCATGCGTTGGGCGGCGTCCCGCACGAATTCTTCGGTAGTCTCCCCCCGGGCTGCTACGATAGCCGGGAGAACTTCGTAAAACGGGTGGCGTACCAGCAGCACCTGGATGAATAGCTCTTCTTTGTTGGGGAAGTGGTTGTAAATATTGCCCAGAGCAATCCCAGCTTGGCTGGCGATCGCTCGCATGGAGGTGCCATGGTAGCCTTTCTCAATGAAAAGCTGGCTGGCAGCCTGCAGAATTTCTGCTCGGGTACGCTCGCCGCGGGGCAGGCTTTCTTCGTTCATGGGTTACCTCGCTATAATATGAACGAACGTTCGTTCATATTATAGCGCAATCAAATTCCTCTGTCAACAGGCTTAGTTAACGTCAGTTTGGGATCAGGAAAAAAGGGACGATAAACCCAATATCCTTTTATCCCGAATTCACGTTAATTAAAAAAATGCGGGCCAGGCCCGCATTTTTTAACTCATCGCCAGCGTCTCAAGCGTTATATTGCTTATCCGTCTTGGCTGCCATGATGAAGTCGTTGCGGTGCAGCCCCTTGATCTTGTGCGTCCACCAGGTGACGGTTACCCGTCCCCATTCGGTCAGCAGCGCCGGGTGATGTCCCTCTTCTTCCGCCAGCCCCCCGACCTGGTTGGTGAACTCCAGCGCCTGGACGAAGTTCTTGAATTTGAACGTGCGTTCCAGGCGCTTAATGCCGTCTTTTTCGTAAACCACCCACTCGCTTACCTGTGGCTGCAACCCGGCAATCTCCTCATCGGTCAGGGTAGGCTCTCCGCCTCGGCATGGCACACAGCGGAAGTCGGTTAGCGAGCTCATCTTGTTTACTCGTGCAATGTTGCGATGCTGCGTAGCAAGCCGAGCACCAGCACCGCTAGCTTAACACCTTCGCCCGGGCTGATGTTGACCGGTTTTTGGTCGCGCTCGGCATTTTGCGCCAGCAGGTACGCGCCGGCCAGGCCAACCAGCGCACCTAGCGTACCGCCGATGACCAGCGCGGTTGTCTTTTGTTTTTGGGTGAACTGCACAATGGATTGCTCGCTCATGAGGCACCTTTGAGTGGGATAAGTTATTCAGCTGGATTAATCCGGAGATTAGTTGCTGATTCGGTCACGAAACTTCAAACTATTGCACAGGCGGTTTCCGTCGTAAGCTGCGTTTGAGCTGCCCGGCCGATGCCCGCCATGCGTGCACACGCAGAAACGGCTCTGTAATCACATCACCGACCTTCTGAACGCGGAAGTGTACAACGATCAGGAAATCCTGGGCTACTTTCGAGTAGAAGGGCAACAGGACCACCAGGCGCACCAGGCCATAGATGACGGCGACGTTGATCGCGATGAAAATCAGCGTGAAGATCATCGCTGGGATAATCAGCGAAATCAGCGAGACATCCGCCAGCTTGCTGATTTGTTCGGCGCTGGCGCCAACCGCAACCACGATCGCCGTTCCAACAATGAGGATGACGCCAATCGCGATCGGGACCGTAATCTGCCAGAAAACCTCGTGGCGGTGCTTCTGGTAGGTCACCGGGTTGCGTGTCGATGGTCTGCGGGGCGGTGGGTACTGCATCATTGTCTATTTTAGCATGGATTACCCTGGAAGAATACACTTTTTTGTGCTCGCCTCTTGACAGGGGGGAGGAACGTTATATAATTAACTTTGTAAGTTTATTGTACTTACTAAGCTTTGCCTCCTCGCCATGATGAAAGCAACCCGTCAACAAATCAAAGAACATAACACCAACCTGGTATTAAAGACCATCTATGAGCACGACAATATCAGCCGTGCCGAGACCGCCCGCCTCACCGGGTTGACCCGCACCACTGTCTCCGAGATTGTCTCTGGCTTGATCGCCGATGGCCTGGTGGCTGAGGTTGGCCTGGGCGAGCCGAGTGGCGGCAAACCGCCAATCCAGATTAGCCTGGTTGCCGGCGCCCGTCAGATTGCCTGCCTCGATCTCAGCAATGACGAACTGCATGGTGCCCTGGTCGATCTGCGCGGCCAGATCCTGTTGCGTGAGTATATTCCGCTGGAGCACCGTATGGGAGACTCTGCTCTGGAACGCGTCCTCCACCTCGTAGAGCTTCTCACAAAGGCTGCTACTGCGCCGTTATTGGGCATCGGTATTGGCACACCGGGTCTGGTCGACTCTCATCAGGGCATCATCCACCAGGCAGTCAACCGCGGTTGGATCGACCTGCCCTTGGAGCATCTGGTGACAGAATGTTGCTCCGCACCGGTGTACGTTACGAATGACAGCCAGGCGGCTGCTCTGGGAGAATACACCTTTGGCAGCCAGCGCGCTGCGCTGAACCTGGTTGTCGTCAAGGCCGGGGAGGGGATTGGCTCGGGGATTGTTCTCAATGGTGAGCTTTTTCATGGGGATGGCTTCAGCGCCGGTGAAATCGGCCACTTGGTGGTTGAATGTGATGGTCTCCTGTGCAGTTGTGGCAATTATGGCTGCCTGGAGACCGTGATCGGAAAACGCGCCCTGCTCGCACAGGCTCAGGCGCTTGCCTTACAGCATCCGGAATCTATGTTTGCCAATTTGATGAACGGCAGCGACCGCCTGCGCCTGGACCACCTCATTCAAGCTCATCAGCAAGACGACCCGCTGGCTATCGAGCTGGTTGCTCGCTCTGGTAGCTACCTGGGTGCGGCGATTGCCAACTTGGTCGGTATTCTCAATATCAAAACCATCGTCGTTTCCGGTTACCTGGCCAGGTTCGGCGAGCCGCTGATTGAGGCGGCGCATGCCGAGGCGCTGAGAAGGGTTCTCCCGGCTATGGCCGGGGAGACCTCTCTTTCCCTCTCCACCCTGGGTGATGACGATGTCATCCTCGGAGTTGCGGCCCTGGTTTTGCAGCAAGAGCTCGGGCTGCCCTGATAGTTCATTGCATGTGAGGCGCGCATGATCGATCAGAGTCAAACGAAGGATGTCTGG
>JAGDMX010000219.1 GCA_017860725.1 Chloroflexota bacterium
GTCGCAGAATGGAGCGCAATGCATTTGTCGGCGTCTCCTGATTTTTCTCGATAGACTGGCGCACCACCTGCAGCTCCATCAGCGGGCTCTCAGTGAGTTTAGGTCCCCCCCAATAATGCGTCAGGGCATCCTTCACCCACTGCACAAGATTCCGTTCTTCCACGGGAGTCAGCGGCGTGGTAAGCACCTCAGTCCCATCATAGCGCGCGGCCGCCCGCAAGCGTTGAATCATCTCCATCTCAGGGGTTAGAGCTTCCAGTGACGTAAACACCTGCTCCTGCCTGCGTCGGTCGGTCAGCGCTAGGGCCGCTCTTTCGGAAAGAATTGCCAGCGCCTCCAATTGTTCTACATCCAGGATTTGTTCTGGAAGCTGCATGACTCCCAGCAGGCCTAGCAGCTCATCGTGCTCTTGTTCCTGGTCAAACAAAGGCAACAGCCAGTAATTCTTCCAGGTAAACATTTCTTCGCTATTCCCGTTTTGGTTGACCACCTTAAGCAGGGTAGAAGGCAGATTCTCATCATTCAGTTGCGGATCACCTCCAATCGTCACAAACATTTCCAATCCCAGGGTATTCAGGGTGGCAATAAAGGCATGCGGCACCTGTATACGGTCACAGACTGCAGCCAAGATCGCCTCCAGAAACTGGCGCAGGTCCCCCGAAGTCAGCAGTCGCTCCTCCAGAGTCTGGATGATTTCCATGTCTTTTCGATCACGGCCAAACAACCAGCGTTCCATTCCGGGCACAAATAAGGTAATCAGGTGTTCAAGGATTAATATTGACGCCACCATAACAACCGGCAGTATTCCTGATACATCAATATCCAGCCATTGGCCAAGTCGGTTGAGCAAGGTCGTAAAGGCCAGCACCGAGCAGGCTGTGATCGGACCGCGCAGAATCCATTTAAACAGCCGCCGTTTCACAATCCTATCCGGCCAGGAGACACCAAAGAAAGCAACTGAATACGCCATCAGAACGAGTAATACAGATACCAGGAAATTGATGATCGTTACGACCATCCAGAAAATCAGGGAATGCTCGGAGGCAAAATTGGACCCAAACAGAAGATAAGGATAGGAGCCCAGAGCGGGCGCCAGCGCTCCAGCAATTAAGTATCGCATCCGCCGCTGGCTGGTGGCTGCAGTTGTGCGCTTATAAGCCCGCCAAAAATTCACCCACGATATAGCCATGGCAAGAACGTACAAACCGGTGAAACCCAAGGTCACCCAGGTGCGCTGCAAATGCGGTAAAGAAGTATTATTCAAGCTAAGAGGGCCAACCAATACCCCAAATGGTAAGGCCAGCAGGAAGATTAGCGAGATCAGGTATGAAAGCCGGACAAATAACCGCCGCCGCCCACGTGAAGGCTTGCCGGTCGTGGCTAAGATGGCATCCGACAGGTGAAGATAAGCTGCCGGCAAGAACACAATGCCAAGCCATTGAAATTTCAGCCAAAACTCCACCTGCTCGGGGGTATCCGCGACGCTACCTAAAGCGTCCCCAACAAAGACAATCACAACGCACATCATGATGATTGCGAAGGAGCGAGCTACCCGATCTCTTAAGTTAAATGTGAGCGCGTAAATTAACAACGAGAAAGCCGTGATTGCAATCCCGGCTGTGAGGAGCTGGTTGATCGTCCTAAAGGTGTTTTCTATAATCTCGCTGTACATACCATCAAGAGAGCGTTTTCTTTATACCAGATTAGAAGGCTATCTCCCAACCAACAGCTCTTACCTTCTAACGAAGGCTCTTTCCAAAAAATAGCGCAATGTCACGATTGGCAAAGTATCGATCGTTATATCCGCAAAAATCAAAGCCCAGCTTATCTGCCATGCGGATCGCCGGATAGTTCTTGGGTTGCATTTCTAGCACCAGGTTACGGCTTTCATGCTGCAAGCCCCATTCCTGCGCAGCCAGCAACAGAGAACTGCCAATCCCCTGGCGACGTACTCTGCGCTTCACAACCAGATCGGTGACCCAGGTAGTTAGTGGAGCGATATTCAGCATCATACTGATATAGCCAATCGGTTCATCACTTAATATAGCAACCAGTAGGCCATCGCGTTGGGTCCAATCAACCAATAATGACTTCGGTGGACGAGGATAATCGACCCGTACCGAGCGCGGCAGCCGAATCTCCCGGAAGCCAATCTGACGCTGGCCTTCTTCTTGCTGCTGGATTTCCATCTGCCAGACAAAATCACTCATGTAGTTGTGGTCCAGCTCCATCAGGATTGGGACATCAGTAGCGAGGGCAGGGCGGATTTCAATCTCGGGCATCTTGGCCAGATCCTTTCACGGCTCAGTGTTAGTCAGGGGGGTGACCGAGACCCTCACCTGCACAATACAAGGTGGTGATAAGCGTGCCTGATTATCAACGACAACCAATCCAAGCTGATACTCACCTGGGGTAAGCCGCCGGGTGTCCCAATCACCTAATTTCCCACCCTGGATAATCGTATTGCCCGCCTGCTGAGTTAACCAGGTGAGCTCATCCGGGCGGCGCGACTCAATTTTATAAAAGCCAAAATTGGCAATACTGGCTGTGCCCAGCACTTCGACTACCCCGTTTACTTCTTGTCCGTTGCTTGGGCTGGAAATCTCGATTTCACCTGGGACACAACCGCTGGCGGCAAATGCACTTTCGGGCGGTGCTGTCACAGCCACCGGGGTAAACTCAGAAGTTGGCGCCCCAGCCGGAAGTGTGGTCGTTGCCGTGGCGAGTAAATTAAGGGTAGGCGTGGGTAATAGATTTGCTCCAGGCACCGATGGAGCAATAAATGAAACCAGTACGAACTCCGTTACAGCCATTGACAATAATAAAACCAACACAATCACGGCCTGGTTCAGGCGCGACTGCGCGCTATCCCGTTCCAAGCCAAAGCCGGCCTCGCGTAACTCTCGCCAGGACAGTACAAACTTCCGCAGGTAGATCAGTCCCCCCAGACCTAGAAGTAAATATATCCATATCTCAAAAGCGCGAAAAAAACTAAGCGCTTCCTCCATGTCACTCCCAGGTAGAGGAACTCCCAGACCTTTTCAAATTTTACGGGTCCGGCCTATCCCAGACCTCGAATAAATACAGTCGCATTCACCACTTAAATACGACTGAGCACACCTCGAACCAATGCCTCTAGCTGCGGCACTATTTTATGACCGGCTTCCAGTACTTCTTCGTGGGTCGTCAGCGTGTTGCCATCCAGGTTCGCCTTATTGCTGATCCCAGATAGCCCCAAGACGCGCGTCCCACCGTGCCGGGCAACCGTTACTTCCGGCACTGTGGACATTCCCACAGCATCTACACCAATGCCACGCAAAAAACGTAGATCTGCCGGGGTTTCAAATGAAGGCCCTGCCAGACCGGCATACACGCCTTCATACAAGTGGATACTTTTTTCCAGGGCGACCCGGCGAGTCAGGGCGCATAGCTCGCGGTCATATGCCCGTCCCATATCCGGGAAACGCGCCCCAAACTCATCCAGATTTGGCCCTCTCAGTGGGCTCAAACCGCCCATGCCAATCAGATTGAGATGATCGACAATCAGCATAACCATGCCGGGATTAAAGTCGGGGTTCACTGCCCCGGCGGCATTGGTTACCATCAAGATCTCAATTCCCAGGCGCTGCATCACCCGGATTGGTAGAGTCACCTCCGCCATGCTGTAGCCCTCGTAGTAATGCACTCGTCCTTGCATCACCAGCACTTTTTGGCTCTCCAGCTCCCCTGCTACCAGGCGACCTTCATGACCTACAACAGTGGATACAGGCCAGCGCGGTATCTCTGTGTATGGAATCACCGACGCGTCTCGTACCGCAGCCGCCAATCCACCAAGACCGGATCCCAGGATTAGCCCCACGCGAGGAATGAAAGGAAGTCGCTTACGGATTGCCTGGGCTACCTGTTCAATTTCTGTAAAGGTAAAGTATTCAGCCATGAGAGTGTGAATATTATAACATGCGCCTGTTTTACATCACCTTTCAGCCAGCCGGTTGCGGTTGCAGGATACCTGCAAATGCCTGTACCGCCCGGTCGACTGCCCGGTCATGAATCCAGTAATGAGTCACCAATCGGAAACGATTTCTATCCGCTACGCCAACCAGGATACCCTGTTCTGCCAGGCGCGCCGCGACCATCTCGGCGGGATCTTCGTCGCTTTCCAAAGCAATTACACCCTCCGCCAGGCTGAGAAATACCATGTTGGTATAGGGCGTGCCAGGATCCAAAATCACTCCTGGGATTTGCGCCAAGCCGACTGCCAGCCGCCGGGCGCGGGCGTGGTCTTCGGATAAGCGCCCAGTCATCTGCTCCAATGCCATCAGTCCGGCAGCAGCTAGGATACCCGCCTGGCGCATCCCACCGCCAAGTTGCTTGCGGATGCGATGGGCGCGGGCGATAAACTCTTTCGAGCCGCACAAGACCGAACCAACCGGAGCGCACAGCCCCTTGCTAAGGCAAAAAGTTACCGAATCGACCGGAGCAGCCAGTTCTTTGGCGCTCACGTCCTGCGCGGCTGCCGCGTTGAAGATGCGCGCTCCATCCAGATGGAGTTGCAGGCCATGCTGGTGCACTAATTGCCCAACCGATCGGGTGTATTCCACACTCAAAGATACGCCTCCACAGCGATTGTGAGTATTTTCCAGGCAAACCAGGCGTGTCACAGGGCAGTGATCATCATCCGGGCGGATTGCAGCTCGAATATCGTCCAGGGCAATCGTTCCGTCCGGTTGGTTGGGAAGCTGGCAAGAATGCACCCCACCCAGCGCCGAAATCCCGCCGGCTTCGAACAGGTAGGTATGCGATTTCTTGCCCAGGATCACCTCGTCCCCACGCTGGCAGTGAGCCAGGGCAGCTGCCAGGTTACCCATCGTGCCGGAAGCAACAAACAGGCCGGCTTCCTTACCCAGCATGTCGGCCGCTACTTCCTGCAAGCGATTCACTGTAGGGTCTTCACCATATACATCATCCCCCAGGTCGGCATTGGCCATCGCCTGGCGCATTTCAGGGGTGGGCAGGGTGACAGTATCAGATCGCAGGTCGACAATCTCCATTTTCAACTCCCAGAAATTGATTTAACTCCGCCGGGCCGCTTCTTCAAGCCTGAGCTGATCCAGCACCAAGAGCAATTCTGACGGCAGAGGGGCTTCAAATGTGCGCAGCTGACTCTCTCCAGGCAGGCGGATGGTCAGCCGCCAAGCGTGCAGAAAATGGCGGTTCAGCGGTAGGCTGGCTCGCCGGTGTCCATAAATCGTATCGCCCACCACCGGACAGCCGATGAAAGCCAGATGCAGGCGGATTTGATGCGTGCGGCCCGTAATTGGTTTTACATCTAG
>JAGDMX010000220.1 GCA_017860725.1 Chloroflexota bacterium
CCGAGTAAATCTGGTAATTTACTTCATCGATCCGTTGGCCGGCAGCCAACGGTGATCCATCAACTCGTTGAATTAGTTGATATGACAATAAACCACGATTGCAGACTACACTGGAAAAACGCTGTTTATAGTCTTCAATTAATGGTGATTGTGTAAATGGATCCGGAAAGATTAAGTCTTTATAGGTCTCCTTGGACATCATATTCCGCAGGATCCGGATGGCTTCTTCCAAAGGCAGGTCTGTCCAGTCGTCAAGCCCATTATCAGTGACACTCCGTGGGCGGTAATACACCGCCGCCGAGATGCGATTTTGAGCTGCTTCATCTAGCTGATAGGGAGGGAAACCTCGGGAGGTTTCTTCTGTTACCAGCGGTACTGATGGCAGTATTCCAACACGCTGTGCCTTATGAACCTCGGCTTTGTCCTGGTCGTCCAGCTCATCTGATAAAATTTTGATTACATTCATCTGTGGGTAAAATTTTAAAACACGTAAATCTTCCTGTCCATTGGCGACGTAGCCCACCTTGAGAATCGTCGGCGGCTGGTACAAAGAAAATGTGATCGAAACGGAGGTCTTGAATTCAACACCATCTCTTGTGCGGCATACGATCCCATCTGCAGAGCGGAAGTAGTTTCGCAAGCTGGTCACCCCACGAATAGATTCGTTCGATCCAACAAATACCATCCCAGGCCCCGCAACCCGGATTCGGCTATTACTCTGCGGAAGTCTATCCTGTCTAAACCTCCTGCCCCTCTTTCCACTTGCTTTGCTAGCCGCTCGGCCGCTCAATACCACCACACTGGTCTGGTCGACCAGGATTATTTTAGGAGTTTTATTGTGATTGCCTTCAAGAGGGTAATTGAGCTGACCTTCTTTCACAAAAGCAACCGGTTGCTCCCTGCCAGTTATTCCGCGCAGCATCCGCTGGGCTACCCGCCGGCCCTCGGAGAATGAGCGCACTGGCAAGCTAAAATACGCGACCAGCAAAAACATCAGGCCAACCACCAGAAGTGCTACCAGGCAATTTGATGCCACGAATAACCAGCCGGTCATTATATTTACAAATATCCCTTCAGGGATAGTATAGCGGAAGATTAAGGCTTGTCAATGATCTCACGATTTGTGCTTAATGTAGGAACGGATTCAAGCGTTTTTCCACACCAACAGTAGTTTCTGGGCCATGGCCCGACAGCAGGCGGGTTTCGTCCGGCAGGGTAAGGACCTGCATGCGGATGCTCTCAATGAGCTGATCGTAATCCCCCCCGGGCAAGTCTGTGCGGCCAATGCTACCCTGAAAAATTACATCACCGCAAAAAGCGATCCTTTCTTGCGCACAGGAAAATATGACATGCCCGCGGGTATGGCCGGGAGCGTGACGCACTTGAATCTGGTTGCTGCCCAAGCGGAGTATTTGCCCATGAAACAGGTCGACTGTGGGTTCCGGGCCGGGGTCTATGCGGAAGCCGAACAGCGGTGCTCCCCCCTGCATGCGCCATAACACTGCATCTTCGGGATGTAATGCCACCGGAGGTGCCGGCGATAGGCTATCGGCGACTGCCGCCGCGCCGCCAATATGATCGAAATGGGCATGCGTCAGCCAGATATTGCCAATGCGCCAGCCATGCCTTTGCGCCTCGGCGACAATCAGGTGGCCATCCCAGGCTGGATCGATCACCGCGGCATCACCGCTTTGTGGATCCGCGATTAGATAGGCATTAGTCTCCACCGGACCAAGAGTCAGGGCAACAACTTGCAGCATAATTACTCCCTCCGCAATACCAGATCTACATTCAAAGCCAGGCCGATCAAAACGGCTAATACACCTACCACTCGCGCTTGGGGGGCAGATAGGCCCGCCAGACTCCCCGCAGACATTTCTAAAGGCACAGCAGCCATGGATAATGATTGCTCGCTATCATCGTTATTACCAGTATGAAGCAAACGCAGCCAGAGTGTACCGGAGTAATCGCCACTCGTTTCAGGCTCAATAGTCCAGGCCAGGAGGGCGGTCCGGCAGTCGACGACCGCCTGGCGCAGCTCACTCCCCGGCAGTGCCAGCACCCCCGGTAGTTCCAACCTCCCCGACAGGTCGAAGGGATCCGCTGGTCGGTCACCAGCATCGCAAGAAGGCGGTGCCCCTCTTTCGGCTAGAGTCATGCGGATTTGACCAGAGTCGCCCAGCCATATCCAGCCTGGATATTCCACCTTGATTTCACCATCCGTTAAAGCTGGTGGGATCTGCAGGTCAACCCACTCCTCCGGTGGTGAAATCTCCTGACCATATACATAAAAAATCTCCTGGGCTACGCGTCCAGCGGGCAGGCTGACCCATAAAACCATTGCAATCCCGATGATAACCAGAGCTGCTGCACTCACCCGCCGTAGCCTGCTGACCGTCATCTCTGTATTATACCTGTTGGTCTGACAGGAAAAGTGGGGACAGTAGATCGATGCCAGCCAATCCTCAAAAACCAGTTTGTGCTCATCACAAATCGTGATACACTGAATTTATTAGCATTTTACAAAAATCATCGCAGGAGGCAGTGATGGCGAGCTACCCACCCGAACCATACCGCATCAAAATGGTTGAGCCCATCCGGTTGGTCGATCGCCCGCAACGCGAACATGCCCTGCGCCAGGCCGGTTACAATCCTTTCGCCTTGCGCGCAGAAGACGTTTTTATCGACTTAATGACCGACTCGGGTACTGGGGCAATGAGCCAGGAGCAATGGTCAGCTCTCATGTTGGGAGATGAGTCTTATGCCGGGGCGCGCTCATTTTACCGGCTGGCGGAAGCCGTACACGATATCTTCGGTTTCCGCTTCTTCGTACCTACGCATCAGGGGCGGGCTGCCGAAAACATCCTGGCATCGTTGCTGGTTAAAGAAGGACAATTTGTCCCCTCCAACATGCATTTCGACACCACCTACGCCAATATCCAGGCGCGCGGTGGCTGCCCGGTCAACCTGGTTATTCCCGAGGCGAGCGACTGCACCAATTGCCACCCTTTCAAAGGCAACATGGATGTCGAACGCCTGCGCCGGTTCATCCAGGAAAATGGCCCCACTCGCATTCCCCTTGGAATGATCACCATCACCAACAACGCCGGCGGTGGACAACCGGTTTCGATGGAAAATCTCCGGGAAGTGGCGCAGACCTACCGGCAATTCGGCATCCCATTTTTCATCGATGCCTGTCGTTACGCCGAAAATGCTTATTTCATCAAGCTGCGTGAGCCTGGTTATGCCCATAAAAGCACATTAGAGATCGCCCGCGAAATCTTTGCCCTGGCAGATGGCGCTACAATGAGCGCTAAAAAAGACGCTATCGTTAACATTGGCGGCCTGCTGGCGATGAATGACGAAACACTCTACCAGCGCGCCTGTAATGAGCTGATCCTACGTGAGGGCTTTCCAACTTATGGAGGATTGGCCGGTCGCGATCTGGACGCCATTGCTGTCGGACTGCGTGAAGGTCTCGATGAAGATTATCTGGCCTTTCGTTTAGGCCAGACCGCTTACCTGGCTGAGCGCCTATTGGAAGAAGGACTGCCGATCATCGAACCCCCGGGCGGGCACGCCGTCTACCTGGATGCCAGGCGTTTCCTACCGCACATCCCGCAGATCGAGTTCCCCGGGCAGGCTTTATCGGTTGAGCTCTACCTGGAGGGCGGCATCCGCACTGTGGAGATTGGCTCGGTGATGTTCGCCCATCCCGATCCCATCACCGGGCAAATGATCCACCCCGACCTGGAGTTGGTGCGGCTGGCGATCCCCCGTCGGGTGTACACCCAGAGTCACCTGGATTATGTTGTGCGTATTGCCGCCCGGATCGCAGCGCGGCGCGAACAGGTGCATGGTTACAAAATGGTTTACGCCCCCGAGGCACTGCGCCATTTCACCGCCAGGTTCGAGCCATTATAAAAGGGCAAGCAATCTGCTCGACCAATGACAGACTTGAAACGAAATACGCACCCGCAACTAGAGCTGCTTCAATCGACGGATTGGGTAGATTATGAGCTGCTGGACAGCGGAGCCGGCGCCCGTCTCGAGCGGTTTGGCCCCTATATCTTCGAGCGGCCGGAGCACCAGGCAGTCTGGCAACGCTCCTTTTCGGAAGCGCGCTGGCAATCCGCCCATGCCACCTTCCAACCCACCGGTGAAGAAAGCGGAGGCCGCTGGCAGTTCCGCCAGCCGATTAACCCGACCTGGGTGATGCAGTATAAAGGCTTGAAATTCCAGGCCCAAGCTTCCGCTTCCCGCCACCTGGGGGTATTCCCGGAGCAGGCCGCCCATTGGGACTGGATCGAAGAGCACATCCAGGCTGCCAATCGACCGGTGCGTGTGCTGAACCTGTTTGGCTATACCGGCCTGGCGAGCCTGGCAGCTGCCCGCGCCGGCGCCAGTGTCACTCACGTCGATGCCTCCAAGAAGTCGCTTGCCTGGGCGCGGCAGAACCAGGAATTATCCGGGTTGGGCGACCGCCCTATTCGCTGGCTGGTGGATGATGCTTACAAGTTTGTCCGTCGAGAGGCACGGCGTGGCACTCACTATGAAGGCTTGATCCTCGACCCGCCTAAGTTCGGCCGTGGTCCGGAAGGTCAGGTGTGGGAGTTTTTCGAATCGCTCCCCGACCTGTTACAAACCTGCCGCGCCTTGCTGAGCCGCCAACCGCTGTTCATCGTCCTGACCGCCTACGCCATCCGCGCCTCGGCGCTCAGCATCTACTATGCCGTGGAGGAAATGACCGCCGGGCTGGATGGCAGCCTGACTGCCGGGGAGCTGGTGCTCACCGAGCGAAGTGCCGGGCGGCTGCTATCCATGGCAATCTATACTCGCTGGTCCGCAACATAACCCGACAATCAAAAAAACCAATGAAACTCACTCCTATCCTCTCCCTCAATGCCATTATCTGGATCGCACTCGGGATCGCCTACGCCTTGTTCGGTTATCTCATGCTGAACCTGTTCGGCATCCCCGATATCCCCGAAAACAGCCAGGCCGGGCTGCTGCTGTATAATAATATCCTAGCTTTCGCCCGTATGTATGGCGCCACCCTGATCACCCTGGGCTTTTTGCTGTATTCCATCCGCAGTCTGCCGGCGAGCACTCAGATAGCACCTGAGACACGCCGGGGTATTGTCTTTTCCCTGGCACTCGGCAATGCCATCGCCGCCTTCATCGCCGTGATCGAGCAGTTCCGCACCTGGCAGAGTCTAGGCGGCTGGGTCATGGTCCTGGTGCCTGCGGTATTCTTTGCGATCTATGTATACTTTCTCGCCACGGGTTTCAAGGTAGACAACGATTAATATC
>JAGDMX010000221.1 GCA_017860725.1 Chloroflexota bacterium
AGAGGTTGTTGAGCTGCATTCGATCAAAGCCCTGATCGAGGCCGGGGTAGTGGTGATTGCTGTTGGCGGCGGCGGGATTCCCGTCATCGATAAAGGAGACCGCTATTTGGTTGGCACAGCCGCAGTGATTGACAAGGACTACGCCAGCAGCCTGCTTGCTCAGGAGGTAAAAGCCGACTTGTTCCTGATCTCGACAGCAGTAGAAAAGGTTGCTTTAAACTTTGGCAAGCCCGATCAGAAGTGGATCGACAAAATGACCGTGGCTGAAGCCAAACAGTACCTGGCTGCGGGAACCCACTTTGCCAAGGGTTCGATGGCGCCCAAGATCCAGGCGATCCTCTGGTTCCTGGAGGCGGGCGGAAAGGAAGCCCTCATCACCGACCCCGGCAATATTGGGCGAGCTCTGCGCGGTGAGACTGGAACCCGAGTAATACCTTAATAGTTTCATCCGACTTCGATGTTGATGACTTAAGTCATACTGAGGACTATTGTTTACAGTAGATGTAAAAGGGTAAAATATAGCATTCTTTTCACCGGCACCATTTCAAACCTAACCATACACCGCCATGCACATTGAATTGCGTGACATCCGCAAGCATTTTGGTCCAGTCAAAGCAAATGATGGTATCAACCTTGTCTTTGAGGGGGGACGGATCTATGGATTGTTGGGTGAGAACGGTGCCGGGAAAAGCACGCTAATGAAAATCCTGTCGGGCTTCCAACCGCCCGACTCGGGGGAAATTGTCATCGATGGTCAGCCCCAACGCTTCTCCTCTCCGGCAGAAGCGTTGGGGAAAGGCATCGGGATGCTGTATCAGGATCCATTGGACATCCCCGCTTTCAATGTGAAGGATAATTATCTGCTAGGACGAGATCGCCGGGTTATCCTGAATTACAAAACTGCTAGAGCAGAGCTGGACGAAATAACCTCGCGTTTCAGCTTCGAAATCGATCAGCAAGCTACCATTGAAAACCTCTCACTTGGTGAACGGCAACAACTGGAACTGACCCGTCTCCTGGTTGGCGGCGCACAGTTTTTGATCCTGGATGAGCCAACCACCGGGATCAGCGCTGATCAGAAAGACAAGCTTTTCAATTCGATCCGCAAACTTGCCTGGGAAGAAGGAAAGACAATCATCCTGGTTTCCCATAAATTGGACGAAGTGCAAGAACTGTGCGGAGAAGCTATGATCCTGCGCAAGGGGAAAATGGTTGGGAGGACACCGGTACCCTGCTCAAATGAACAATTAGTCGAAAAAATGTTTGGACAGATACCTTTGCGGGGGGAACGCCCAGTCTATGAAGTGGGCGAACCTGTCCTTGAATTGCAGAACGTCCGCATTCCCACCTACCGGCTGACTGTCGAGAACATCAATCTCACCGTGCGTGCTGGTGAAATTTTTGGCCTGGCTGGTCTGGAAGGCAGCGGCCAGCAGTTGGTGCTGAAAGCTTGCGCAGGCCTGGTCAAGAATGACCAGGGACGCATCTCCCTGGCTGGTCAAGATATTACCCACTGGTCCTACCAGCGTTTAAGAACAGCAGGTATTGGTTATATTGCAGCCGGCCGGTTGGAAGAAGGCCTGGTGGCAGGACTCACCATTACCGAACATCTTGTACTTTCCCAACCCTCGCACAAATTCTTTATTGATTGGGCGAGCGCCCAAAAGCAATCTGAAGCCCGAATTACGCAATTCCAGGTTGTTGGGCGACCAGAGTCATTAGCCGATGAGCTTTCGGGAGGCAACCAGCAACGCCTGCTGTTCGGGTTGTTGTGGGAATCATTAAAGCTGATCTTGCTCGAACATCCCACCCGCGGTCTGGATGTTCGCTCATCGGATTGGATCTGGGAGCAACTCTACGCACGACGCAATTCAGGTACGGCGATCCTGTTTATGTCCTCTGACCTGGACGAAATAATCGATCGGAGCGATCGCATTGCTGTGTTTTCGGGGGGGAAAATGTCCCGCATCCTGGATGCCAAAACGACCAGCGTTGAAGAGGTCGGCCGTTTGATCGGAGGCCAGGAGTGAAGTCCCGGCAGTGGATCAGATGGATCTGGCCCATCGTGCCGATTCTGGCAGCCTTGCTGGTTACCTCACTGCTTTTGCTTTTGTTCGGTGCGAGTCCGGTTACATCTTTTGACGCCATGCTTCAAGGCGCCTTCGGAGATACATCGAAGACACTAAGCGTGCTCGCTTTTTGGGTGCCCTTATTATTAAGTGCGACGGGTCTGCTGGTAACATTCACGGCTGGGCTGTGGAATATTGGTATTGAGGGGCAGATCATTATGGGGGCGATTGCAGCCAGTTGGGTCGCATTAAAACTCGACGCGCCGTCTGCAATCTTGATCCCTCTTGAAATCCTGGCAGCTATGGCAGCTGGAGCTCTGTGGGCGGCTCTTTCTGCTGTTCTAAAAACTCGCGGAAAGGTACATGAAATTTTCAGTGGTCTGGCGCTCAATAACCTCGCCATTATTCTCACAAACTACCTGATCTCTGGTCCCTGGCAACCGCCTGAAGGCGGTAGTTTTCGGGGAACTGAGCCGTTTCAAGACGCTGCATTATTACCCCTGCTGGGAGAATCTCGTTTCAGCCCATTGTCCCTTGTTATCGCTTTAGTAGCTTTTGGCATGGTTGTGGTCACCTTACGCGGCACTTTATGGGGATTGAAGCTGAAGGCGCTTGGTAAGAACCTCCGCTCGGCCTTTCTATTAGGCGTATCAAGCGAACGCGAAATGATCCTTGCCATGATGTTCTGCGGTGCATTGGCTGGTCTGGGAGGGGCTGTGCGCGTCTTGAGTTGGTTTGACAGCTTGCGCCAGTCCATTTCCGGTGGGATCGGCTTCCTGGCATTGTTGGTCGTCATGTTAGCGAATTATCGCATGTTCTGGATTCCCCCCATCTCTTTTTTCTTCTCTATGGTTTTAAATGGTGCCATTACCCTCCAGCTTCGCACCCAATTGCACTCATCGCTGGGAGGCATCTTGACAGAGATGATGGTCTTGTTCGTCGTTTTATTTGGAGATGCGACCAAATTGGGAATCTTTCGAAAGAAAAATGACCATGAGTGAAAGCCAATTTGTCCTCACAATGGCTTCGATTGTCTTTGTCTCTATGCCGTTAATCATTGCGGTGTGTGGAGAAATTATCACTGAACGCTCAGGCATAGTCAATTTATCGCTGGATGGCAGCATGTTGATGGCTGCCATGACGGGCTTTGTCATCGCCTATGAGAGTGACAATATCTGGGCCGGCTTCCTGGCAGCCATGTTGGTTGGAGCGTTCTTTGCGTTTATTGTTGCTTTTGGCAGTATTCGATTGCGCCAGAGCCAATTTGCGATTGGCTTCGTTCTGACCTTGTTAGGGGACGATTTGTCTGCATTTCTGGGGCAGAATTACACGCGCACCCCTGGGCCAACCGTTACGCATTTCGGCATACCCTTGCTCAAGGAAATTCCGATCATTGGGCCGATCTTCTTCAACCAGGATGCATTGGTATATTTTACTTATTTCCTGGTGTTCTTCACCTGGTTCTGGCTCTTTCGAACACAGCCTGGACTGCGCCTGCGTAGCGTTGGGGAACGCCCGGAAGCGGCGTTTGCCAGAGGGGTGGGCGTCAATCGCCAGCGGTATCTTTATACTGTGATCGGTGGGGCATTGGTTGGGCTGGCGGGTGCAGCCTACTCACTGGATGTCAAGATTGGTTGGTCAGATGGTCATATCCGCGGGATGGGTTGGATTGCCCTGGCAATTGTAATATTCGGTGGATGGTCGCCGATCAGAGGGGCGCTGGGCGCCCTGTTATTTGGGGCAACCAAGGCCCTTGCCAGTTATCTTCAAAGCAGGTTCCCGGAAGTATCTGTGGTTGCATTCAATGCCATTCCCTGGTTATTGATGATCACGGTCTTGCTCCTGGTTGGCAGTGATTTCACCGAGCGTGTCATCCTGATGGCTCCCCAGCGAATGCAGCGTCCGTTGCAACGTTTTCTACGCGTCTCGCCTCCAAAAGCCCTGGGTTCGACTTTTGTCGAGGATTGAGTGTAGCCAGACCATGCAATCATTATTCAACAAGTATCCGAAGCTCTGGCGAATTTTTGATATCCTGCTGCCGTTTTTCGCCACCCTGGCCGCCCTGGCAGTGGGGGCAGTCATGTTGATATTCCTGGGCGCCAATCCATTTGAAGCTTATGGGGCTTTGTTGGAGGGAGCTTTCGGCAATATCAATGCCCTGGCGGACACGCTGGTCAAAGCGACGCCATTGCTGCTGGTAGCGTTGGGGATCTGTATCGCCTTTCGCGGGGGTGTGTTGAACATCGGTGGCGAAGGGCAGCTGGTGGTTGGAGCGCTTGCTTCCACGTTGATCGGTTTATCCTTTGCGGATGCGCCTGGAACTTTGATAATTCCGTTGGCGTTATTGAGTGGCTTTCTGGCCGGAGCCATCTGGGGAGCGATCCCCGGTCTGTTGAAAGCATATTTCAACGTCAATGAAATCCTGAGCACGATCATGATGAATGCGATCGCAGTCCAAGGGATGAATTACTTACTTAGAGAGCCCATGATCGATCCCGTGCAGCTCGAATCAGCTTCACGCATTCCGCAGACGGCTCGTTTAGCGGTGGCTTTCGACCTGCCTCGTTTGATTCCAACCCGCTTACATCTTGGGTTCGGTCTGGCCATCCTGGCTGCTATCCTGGTTTATATATTCCTTTGGAGAACAGTAATTGGATACCGTATCCGGGCAGTTGGCTTGAATGCGTTTGCTTCAAGGTATGCGGGCATTAAAGTGTCCCGTTATATTGTGCTCTCCATGCTGCTCAGCGGCGCGTTTGCTGGTCTGGCGGGTGCTATCCAGGTCTATGGGCTGCACCATCGTATGTTTACTGATGGATCCGCGACTGGCTTCACTGGCAGTGCAGGATTCAATGGTATCGTTGTGGCATTGTTCGGGCATTTGCACCCCCTTGGCTCGATTCCGGCCTCCATCTTATTTGGGGCATTGATCGTTGGTGCCAACAAATTGCAACGGGTCATGCAGGTGCCAACCGCATTTATTACCGCCCTAAACGGTTTGGTGGTTATTTTTGTCGTCAGCAGTGAATATTGGCGTCGGCGCTGGGCTCGCCGCCGGGAGACTGAACCGGTCGAAAAACCTCCAGGGGCTACTGAAGCGGAGGTAGCTACATGATCTCCGACCTGTTTACCACAACAGTATTGGTGGGCATCCTGGCTTCTGGTTTCAGGCTGGCGACGCCTTATCTTTATGCCGCTCTGGGGGAGACTTTTGGTCAAAAGAGTGGTGTGCTCAAC
>JAGDMX010000222.1 GCA_017860725.1 Chloroflexota bacterium
GCCAGGTAATCCGGCAGATTTCTCCCTATACTCTTGATCGGTGGGGTTAAGAAGCTCTGTCTAACCAGCTCCCAGTCAATCACCAGGCGCAGTTCAACCCTGGCTAGGTTGAGCTCAACGATGCGACATAATACCCGGCGATCCAGACGCTGGATTAGACTCACCTTCACATTCAGCCCAGATTCAGGAAATATCCCATACCCGGATCTTTTTGTCCGCCCCGCCGATCGCCAGCATGCGTCCATCGGGGGTGAAAGCCATGCCATTGACCACCTTGGTGCTCATCGGCAGATCGGCCAACGGCTCCCAATCCTCTACCCGGCGCAGCTGCACCAGGCTCTCCAGGCTGACAGCCACCACCTTCTCATCTGGAGAGAAAGCCAAGCCGCGCAGCCCAACACCCGGCGCCGGAAGGGAACGCTCGGGTTGCCAGGTGCGTGCGTCCCAAAAGCGGATCGTCTGATCGTAGCCTACGGAGACCAGCCGCTGGCCGGAGTGAATAAACCGCAGCCCCAGCACGGCAGTCTGATGGCCGGAAAGCTCACCGACCGCCTTCCCACCAGGTAGCTCCCATAAAACGATCGTGTCACCCAGGCCGGAGGTCGCCAGGTGGCGATTATCCGGGGAGAAAGCCAGTCCGGCCAGATTTTTGAATGGAGTCTGCCAGGCTGCGATCGGCTCGCCGCCCAGGCTCCACACTGCCACCCGACCGCCGTATGCGCCAGCCGCTACCATCTGCCCATCGGTAGAGATCCTTACCACCGCAACAACCTTTTTGCGATCCTGCATACTATGACGCAGCTCCATCTGAGGGAATGACCACAGTCTCACAGTGGTGTCCGTCGATCCAGTCGCCAGGGTCAAGCCATCTGGTGCAAGCGCAATACTGTTGACACTGTTGTCGTGTACCTGCACCGCTTTGAGGGGTTTCCAATCGGGAACAGACCACAGCTTGACCTGCTTGTCCATACCGGAAGAGATCAGCATTCGACCATCTATAGAAAACGCCAATCCCAAGACATAATTATTGTGGGCACTAAATAGCGCAATTTCCTGCATGAGCCGAGTCTCCTGATCAAAGATATTACGGATTATCTACTCGGGACTCTCAGTGAATTAAGAATCACCCCGCCAAATTGTGGGGTGATCCCTGTACCTGAGAGCACCGGCTGATTGCCGGCTAACTATCCCTGGAAACGAAATACTTCGGTGTCAACCCAGTTCTGGCTGATCAAAGACCAAAAATCCACCGCCAGTTTCTGCTCGATATACTTATAAGGCAGCCATCCATAGCCCTGATCGCCCCAGGATTTGCCCCAAGAGTTGCGAAACAGCAAGGCTCCAGTGGTGGTGATATTGAACTGGGTATTGGTAATCTTCTTAGCATCATCAAAGCCCACTGCAACGATGGCGTGCCCCCACTGGGCGCGCTCGCTCGGACCAGGAAACGGAATCCCTCCCGGCACGTTTGTTTTGTTGAATGAGGGGAAACCGAAGAAGCCAAACATGGAGGGGATTCCGGCGGCTAAGTATTTCTTGACACTCTCCAGGACCTTGGTCGATGCGACATTTGACCCCAGAGAATCATGGGCAAAGTAGCGTACGGCTTCAAAATTATCCGCCACCGAGTACACAAAGGCATTCGGCTCGTCGTCAAACTTGGTGGTATCGTAAGGCCAGTACTGCTCCGGCGGCACACCCATCAGGCGCAGAGAACCGATTGTGTTGCGCAGCCAGGCACCGGTATCGCCGGTGACGCCCATCAGGTTGCGAGTGGCTTTGTACACGAATAGGCGTGACCCTTCCATATGCTTGGAGAAGGCCCGCTTCTGGAAATACTCCACAACCCCCACGGCGGCGTGCGCGGTGCACGAGCCGATATTCTTTTGGTCCTCGATTTCAGAGCAATACTGCCGCAAATCGATTGAGGTTGGTGGGGTGGCTGCGGCAGTCATTTTCAAGTCCCTGTTAAAGGCTTTAATTTCTTTTACTTCCGGCGTGAGATCACGCATATCCGGCATAGGTTGCAACCAGCCGGTGCTAAATGACCCCAATCCTGGGATCTCGACAGATTTATACAGCATGGACATGGGAATTGCCTCCTAGTGGCAGTAAATCGAACGGGTTGCTTGTCTTTTTTCTCCCTCAGGTACTTGCTAAATTAATTTTATCACGATTTGGATATTTTATATAAACTTATCGGTTTTGCACAAGGCGCATTTATACGATTAGAAAAGGTCTATAAAAATAGCACGGCTGCCAGAACGATATAAATCACTGTACTGACTGCCAGAATTAAGGTAAAGATCGGTTTGCGTGTCTTGTGATGAAAGACTGCCCTGCCAAGCCAGCCGCCCAGGAATCCGCCGGCTAGCGCCAGGCCATGCAGCACGATCTCCGGGATGCGCGGGCCGTCCTGTTGGGCTTGGGCTTTATCATAGCCGTACATCAGGAAGGTAATAACGCTGACCGAAAGAATCCAGATAGCGAAAGGATTCCAATCGGTCAGCAGCGCCAGCCCCAGACCACATAATGCAACCAGGGCGATGGCAACCAGACTAAAGGTGCGTTTTGGAGCTCGGTGGTAGCGAGGCGATTTGCTCATAGGGTCACTCTCGAATGATTGGCAGGTCAATATAAGAAGGGAATGCCGAGTTACGTTGGATGGTCAAAACCGGCTGGCCCTGTGCAGGAATACGTTGGAAGGTACCCTGGTCGTGCCCGGCAATACCCAGACGCAGACGGTGACCCTTGCGAATCAAGGCTGAGACCGGCAGCAAGCCAAAGGTGATTTCGCTAATCTCGCCAGGTGACATTGGACAGGTGTCGGCCTGTCTAAAAGTATGATAAGGCGTGAGCTGGCGGTAAGGCGGAGGCTCGTCCGAGATGGCGCGGTGGATTAACCGCAACTGGCCTTCTGTGATATAGGTGACTTGCCCGGAAGGATCGACATCTTCCAGGTAGACGAATACCGCCCCATCGGGATGGGTGCTAGACAGATATAGATTCACAACCGGATTTCCGGTGATTTCGATGTCCTGCTCTAACGGCGGTGTGAAATAGCAAAGCATGCGCTCGCCAGCCGCTGCTCGATCCCGGTAGACCACCGTCTGGCGCAGCGCTCCGCTCAGCTCCCACCAGCGGTTCAATTCACCAGTAGTGGCTTCGAAATCTACGTGGTACACATCGGTGGAAGCGCCCGAATCGGGCGAGCTCGGCAGCAATAGGCGATTCTCCCCCAGGAACCAGCGCTCCGGCCGAATCCCAGCCGGTGGCCAGATCGGAGTTTGCTTCCAGAGCCCCTCACCCAGGGTGTAGTAATGCAGAATCCTCTCACGATCAGTTCCTTGGTTTGCATCCTTCAGATAAGTGTCAAGGAAGTGCATCATCTCCGCCCACTGCGCTGGCAGGGACGGGTTGACTGGATGGTTTGGTGGCAGGTAGGGATCGGCGCTGGATTGACCGCCATGCTCCCAGGCACCGATCACTGCCCGAGGTGCGTTCTCTAAAGTCAAGAAACGGCGTAATACAGCCTCAGCCGTACCGGCATCCATCCAGCTGCCCCAGCCAAAAATGGCGACACCGGATTGAGCCACCTGTTCCAGGCAGCGATGAATTGCCATGTCATCGATGCTGGCCTGGATCACAGGGTGTACCTGGTCACGGCATTCCATAGAAAAAGCGGTAGTGTACACCTCCGTATTGGAGCTGTGAGCCTGGATTGCCTCGTTCAGCAGGCGTTTCTCGCGATCTTCATCTACTGGTTTGACACCGGACACCATGCGGGAGGCCAGCCAGCCCATTTCCACCGGGACGCGATTCTGATCCAGCTCCCGGCCAAATCGCCCCCAATCCCGGATGAAGCGGGCATTGAACATCCCACCGGGTGTAGCAATATCAGCGTAGGGGTCCGTCTGGCAAAATTGTGGAACGATCGCCTTGACTGCCGGGTGCCCTACAGAGCATAAAAACTCAGCGGTCATCGCCAGGTATGAGACGCCAAAGGCACCCACTCGCCCATTTGACCATGGCTGGGCGACAATCCAGGAGACCAGGTCATAGCCATCCTGAACGGCATCGGGGTGCCAGGGATACGGCCAGGTGCCGAATGATGCACCCGTACCGCGTACATCGACATACACCAGGGCGTAACCGCGCTCGACAAAGAATGGCTTGAAGCCACGCATCTTCCGGTTAAGGTCCTCCGGCTGCAGAAACCATCCGAAGGGCACCCTCAAATCCAGGTTGCGCCAATAGCGGCTCTGTACCAGCAGTGCAGGAATGTGTTCTCCGGCTGGCAAATCTTTTGGTAAGAAGAGATCAACAGCCAGACGCACACCGTCGCGCGCCGGCAGATAAAATGAGCGGTTGATCACACCCTTGAAGCTTTTAGGGGGAACGGTGGCATCTCCGAACAGGGCTGTCTTGTCAATCTGGTTGAGATTCGGAGTGGTCACATGAAAAGTGTAGCATAAGTTGCCAGTCGGATGCAAGAATATTTCGGACATTTTAAGGTATATATACTTGACAAATTAGACCGCAAGCGTATAATTCAACTTCAATAGATAAAGACTTTGAAGAGGACGAGTAACTGCTGAATGCGGCAGTCCAGAGAGCAGGGAACGGTGAGAGCCTGCCTGAGCGCCAACAGTGAATGGACCTCGGAGTTGCCAGGAGAAACCGCACAGCTCGCCTAGGGAGGCGAGAACGGGAGTAACCGGAGCCGGGTTTGCCGCCGTTATCCGGGCAGGTTGGTTGTTGGGTTACTCACCTAAAGACCAATACCAAGTGAGGCTGGCTTATCTACCCGTTGTCTGACCAACGGGTTTTTTTGTCAAGAATGCAACCAGTGACCAGATCCAGCCTAAGCAGGGTGGCACCGCGGGAAACCCTCTCCCGTCCCTCAGGACGAGCGAGGGTTTTTATTTTCATGGTGTACCTGCGGAATTCTGGAGGTTCAATGGACATTTTACAGCTTGCACAAACAAAAATGGCGCTGGCACCCAACCTGACTCCGATCGTGCGCGAGCTTCCCGCCGACCTGGAGACTCCGGTCTCGGTGTACTTGAAGCTGGCCGGCAGCGCCCCATCCTTTCTTTTAGAAAGCGTCAGCGGAGGAGAGCAACTGGCGCGCTATTCCTTCATCGGTGTCAACCCAAGCCTGGCATATGTCCTCAAAGGCCGCCGTTTGGAGACCCATCGCCTGCATGGCGACACCCGTGAGATCAGCATGCAGGAGCTGGATGGGGAGCAAAATCCGCTGGAGGCGCTACAAGCTGCCCTCAGGGTTTTTTTCGAGCCCAGCGTGCGCTTGAGCGAGCACAGATCTATGCCGGACGCTATTTTCCTGCTGGCCGATACGATCGTAGCGTTCGACCATGCATTCGGACGCCTGCTGCTGATCGGCAATGCCTGCCTGGATAGCCACAACGGCCTGTCACCCCAGGCAGTAGAAGCCCGCCTGGATGAAATCCAGCGCCGCCTGGCTATGCCAGTGCCGACGGGCATCAAGATCACTCATCAGCCAGCCAAACTCGCTGAACAAAACCATGATTCATCCGCCAACATGACCCGCCAGGAGTATATCGAAGCTGTGAAATCTGCCAAGGAACATATCGCCGCCGGCGACATCTTCCAGGTTGTGCTTTCACAGCGCATCGATCGCAAGAGCCATGCCGCACCTTTCGATATATACCGGGCATTGCGACGGCTGAATCCCTCGCCCTATATGTTCTACTTTGACTTTGACGGCCTGGCGGGTGAGCTGCCTCTGCGCTTGATCGGCGCTTCGCCAGAGATGCATGTCCGCCTGGAGAATCGCTCGGCGTCGGTACGTCCAATTGCCGGGACTCGCCGGCGTGGTAGTCACCCAGATGAAGATGCCGCCCTGGAACGTGAGCTGCTCGCAGACCCCAAGGAACGTGCCGAGCATGTCATGCTGGTCGATCTGGGGCGCAATGACCTGGGGCGTATCTGCGAATTCGGCTCGGTGCGCGTCGTCGAACAGATGACCACCGAGCGCTACTCTCATGTTATTCACATCGTCTCGCATGTCGAGGGTGAGCTGCGCCAGGAGTACGATGCATTCGACTTGTTAAAAGCCACCTTTCCGGCTGGTACAGTGAGCGGAGCGCCTAAGATCCGCGCCATGCAGATCATCAACAAACTGGAGCCATCTGCGCGTGGGCCTTATGCCGGGGCCGTCGGGTATTTCGGCTACGACGGCGGCATGGATACCTGCATTGCCATCCGCACGATGGTGATGCAAGGCCAGACGGTCAGTCTGCAGGCCGGGGCTGGCATCGTGGCGGATTCGGTTCCTGAGAATGAATATCAGGAAACGCTCAATAAGCTGAATGCTTTGGCAGTTGCACTGGATATGGCAGAGCAACAGGAGGCCGCCCGATGATCCTGGTGATTGATAATTACGACTCTTTTACATATAACCTGGTGCAGTACCTGGGCGAACTGGGGGCGGAGGTGATCGTTTTTCGCAACGACGCCATCAGCGTCGAGATGGTGAGCGCATTGCACCCGTCGCACATCGTCATCTCCCCCGGGCCGGGGGATCCGAGCGACGCCGGAGTCTCCAATGGCATCATCGCTGAGTTAGGTCCGCACATCCCGCTGCTAGGTGTGTGCCTGGGACACCAGTGTATCGGGCAGGTTTTTGGCGGTAAAGTCATACGGGCGTCGCGCCTGCTGCATGGGAAAACATCCCCAATTTATCACTACGGAGACGGTCTGTTTCAAGGAGTGCCCAGCCCGTTCGAGGCTACCCGTTACCATTCCCTGATCGTGGATAAACCCCTGCCTGCTGTGCTGGAAGTGACCGCCTTTACTCGCGAAGGCGAATTGATGGGCCTTGCTCATCGTGAATACCCAATTTATGGCGTGCAGTTCCATCCGGAGTCGATCCTAACCACCCACGGTAAGCAAATCCTGCGCAACTTTCTGGCGCTCAAAAAGCCGCTCCACCTAACCCTTTCTAATCCTGAACAGTCAGATCTGAATCCCTCTGCCCAGGCAGCTACATAGCCACTTATGAAGATAAGGAGAGAATGATGTTAAAACCCTATATCTCACTGGTAATGCAATCCAACAACCTGAGCGCCGAACAGGCTGAGCAAGCCATGCAAATCATCATGTCTGGTGAAGCTACACCCGCCCAAATTGGCGGTTACCTGGTGGCGCTGCGCATGAAAGGTGAAACCGTCGAAGAGATCACCGGCAGTGCTCGTGCGATGCGCGCCCATGCCACTCGCATCCATCCCTACGTAAACGGGGATCCACTGCTGGACACGGCTGGCACCGGCGGCGACGGGGCCCATACCTTCAATATCTCGACTGCGACAGCTTTTATCCTGGCGGGCGCCGGACGGAAAGTTGCCAAGCACGGCAACCGGGCAGCCTCATCCCGCTGTGGCAGTGCTGATGTGCTGGGAGCGCTAGGCGTGCGGCTGGATTTGACCCCCGATCAAGTGGAGGTTTGCATCGACCAGGTGGGGATCGGCTTCCTGTTCGCACCTCACTTCCACCCGGCTATGAAGCATGCCATCGGCCCACGACGCGAGCTCGGTCAGCGCACCATATTTAACATACTGGGACCACTGACTAACCCAGCTGGCGCCACTCACCAGTTGATCGGCGTTTACGATCCGAAGCTGACCATCACATTGGCGGAGGTGCTGGGAGAGCTGGGCGGTAAAGCAGCCTTTGTCGTTCACGGTCATGGTGGTCTGGACGAGCTGACCACCCAAGGCCCGAACCAGATCGGACAACTGAGAAACGGCCAGGTGGGGTCATTCTCCCTGGATGCCAGAGATTTTGGGCTGATGCCGGCTACAATGCAGGATTTGCGCGGCGGCGAGCCGGAGGAGAACGCCCGCATCCTCCGCAACCTGCTGGAAGGGCGAGATGAGACACCCCGGCGAGATGTGGTATTGCTCAATGCTGCCCTGGCGTTGGCGACTCAGCATGGCGATATCGAGCGCGGGCTGCGCGAGGCGCGTCATTCGCTGGAAAGCGGCGTTGCCTTGAGTAAGCTGAATGCTCTGGCGGAATTCAGCCAGCGCTGCGCCCCCGAATCCAGCGCCGTTCACTAGTATGAGCATCCTGGATGAGATTTTCGCTCACAAGCGTCGGGAGGTTGCTGAGAATCGCCGGGTTCGTTCTCTGGCGGAGATGGAGCGAACCGCCCAACTTACCCCATCCCCGCTCGATTTTGTGAGTGCTCTAAAGGTGGCAAGGGATCGCTACAACTCCCCGGCATTAATCGCCGAGATCAAGCGCGCCTCGCCCTCGCGCGGTTTGCTGGCTTCGCACCTGGATCCACCTGCACTGGCACGCCTTTATGGGGAGAACGGGGCGGCTGGTATCAGCGTGTTGACCGACTGCCACTATTTCTTGGGCAGCCTGGATGACCTAACAGCAGTTGTCCATGCGGGCACCGGCCTGCCGGTACTGCGCAAAGATTTCATTTGCGACCCATACCAGGTTTTCGAAGCCAGAACCGCCGGAGCAGA
>JAGDMX010000223.1 GCA_017860725.1 Chloroflexota bacterium
CCACCCCCAGAAAGCAAGCCATCGAAAGCCAGAACTCCCAGCGCTCGATGCGATATAACCGGCGCAGGTCTTGGACCTCAAACAATCCGAGTGCCGAGGTGATCACCACCGCCGCCAGGGCAGTACTAGGCAGGTCTTTCAGCAGGCTAGGCGCAAAAACCAGCAGCAAGGCGATAACAACCGCCCCGGTGACTCCGGTGAGCTGGGTTTTGGAACCCGCCGCTTCGGCGACCGGCGTTCGCGAAGCGCTGCTGCTGATCGAAAACCCCTGGAAGAAACCCGCCGCCACATTTGCCGCACCCAAGCCGATCATCTCTTGATTCGGGTTGACGCTCTCGCCGCTCCTGGCGGCCAGGCTGCGCGACAGCACACTGGTATCGGCAAATGACACTACCGCGATGGCAATCGCTCCCACCAACAGAGGTCCGATATCCTGCAAGCCAATCCGGGGAATAGTAAAAGCTGGCAAACCCTGTGGCAGCTCGCCGATCACTGCCACCCCAGCCGTATTAGCCAGGTCGAATGCCGCTGTAACCACCGTTGCTCCCACCACCGCCACCAGCACGGTCGGGAAACGCTTGAAGCGGTTGAAGATCAAGATAAACCCCAGGGTAGAAGCCCCCAAAACCAGGGTTACCCAGTTGGTGTTGCCAGCAAATACGCCTTGAACAAAAGCCGCCGTTTCTGCCAGCAAGCCATCGCCTTCGACTGAAAAGCCAAACAGCTTGGGGAGCTGGCTTATCAGCACAATCAAGGCGATGCCATTCATATACCCATAGCGGATCGGCTTGGAAAGTAGCTCGGTGATGAATCCCAGGCGGGCGATGCCAGCCAGGATGCACAGCAAGCCTGTGAATATCGCCAGCATACCCGCCAGGGCGACCGTGCGGGCGGGATCGCCGGCTGCCAGTGGTAAGATCACTGCTGCAATCATCGCTGCCAACGAAGAATCCGGTCCCAGCACCAGGATGCGGCTGGGTCCGAAGATGGCATAGGCGATCAGTGGCACGATCGTGGCATACAGGCCATAAATCGCCGGCAAGCCGGCTGCCTCGGCGTAGCCCATGCCCACCGGAACCAGCACCGCCGTGAGCACAATACCGGCTACCAGGTCGCTGCGCAGCCAGCTCAGGCGGTAGTGCCGCAGCACATACAGGCCGGGCAGCCATTTCCAAACGCTGCCCTGATCGGCGACAGAAGCCGGGCGCTCAATCCGTCCTGCTTCGGCAGGGATTTTACGCACAGGATCCGATTGGGGCTCATTTCCCATAATCACCCTACTCCCAACGGAACAACCTGGCAGATAGCAATCCGCAAATCAGCAGAATCACGCCCAGCACCAGGATCGAAGGCCACAGCTCGCTGGCGGGCAAGCCGAACCACAAGCCGCGTAACAGGCGCACCACGTAAGTTAGGGGTAGAAACTTAGAGATGTTCTGCATTGACTCCGGCAAGATCTCCAGCGGCATACCCGCCCCCGATAAGAACACCATCGGGTAGAGCAGCACCAATCCAACGACATTAGCCACCCGGGCAGTCGGCGCCAGGCTGGCGATCAGGTAGCCGATGCTGAACATCGCCAGGCTGGAATAGATCACCCCCAGGATCAACGGGATCACCTGTCCTTCAAAGCGCACCCGGTACAGCAGCCAGCCAAGCAGCACCACAAACGACATTCCCAACAGAGTCATCCCCAGGTTGGTGATCAGGTCCCCGCTGATGAACGACATCGGCTTGAGTGGTGTGACCTTCAAACGGCGCAGCACTCCCATTTCGCGATAACTGCACATCGTAATCGGGATGTTCATCAGCCCGACTGTCGTCAGGATTAATGCGGTATAGCCCGGCATGGAGATATCCATCGTTCCATAGCCGCCGAACAGATCGGTTGGCTCGTTGCCGTAGATCGATCCAAACAGCAGCACCAGGATGATAGGAAAAGCCAGGGTGAAAAATGTGCCGATTGGCTCCCGCAAAAACAGCTTGAAATCAATGATCGTCAGGGTCTTAATCGCATTCATGGCATTACTCCCGCATCTCCCGCCCGGTCAGCTTCAAAAAAACGTCCTCTAAATTGGCTTGCTCGGTGCGCAGGTCGACCAGGTCAACTCCCTCGTCTTCCAGCGCCACTACCACCGAGCTGGCAAAGCGCCTCCCCTGCCCATACACGATCACGCGGCTCCCGCTGCGCTCCACCCGGCTGACGGCCGGTAGCCCATCCAGCGAAGGCAGCGCCTGCTCTTCCGGCAGGGTGAAAACCAGCCGTTTTTCCACCCCCAGCCCACCGACCAGCGCTTCGGGTGTATCCAGTGCCACCACCTTGCCATGATCCAGGATCAGCACCCGGTCGCACAGCCGCTCGGCTTCCTCCATAAAGTGCGTGGTCAGGAAGATGGTCGCTCCCCCCTGGCGGATCTCCTGCACCAGCCCCCACATGCTGCGTCGCGCCTGCGGATCCAGCCCGGTGGTCAGCTCATCGAAAAACACCAGCTCAGGCTTGTTGAGCAGTGCCATGCAGATAAACAGCCGTTGTTGTTGGCCGCCCGAGAGCTTGGCATAGGGGGCATTTAGCTTGTCCTCCAATCCTAAACGCTTCAGCAGCTCCTTGCCGTCCGCCTGCTGCCGGTAAAACGAGCCGAACAATTCCAAAGCTTCGACTACACGCAACCTGGGTGGCAGAGCGGATTGCTGTAGCTGGACGCCGACCCTCTCCGCCAGCTCCTCACGCGACTGCGTCGGATCCATCCCCAGTACGCGCGCGCTGCCGCTATCCGCCTTGCGCAGTCCTTCAATGATCTCGATCGTCGTCGTTTTCCCGGCCCCGTTCGGGCCGACCATCCCAAAGATCTCGCCGGAGTAAACCTCGAAAGACACATCATCGACCGCTTTCAGGTCCTCGTAAGATTTTTGCAGGTGTTCCACCTGGACAATTGGCTGCATACGGCCCTCCCATCAAATCTCAGTGTCGGCTACCGGTCATTTCGGCGATGCACACACCAAACGAAAACTCCCGGTCATCTTCCCAATCAACAATCCGTTCTCATCCAATAGATATTTTTGTTCAATTGCTTGATGATCCATATGAGCAATCATTCTAAGATTTCTTTCCGCCAATAACGATTCAATTTCTCCAGGCTTGACGGAGAACAATAGCGCTTCATTCTCATGATGTTCTTTCATTGATTCCATTAATTCTTTGGCACCAAAATAGTCATCCATATTTTCTTCTGTCACTGAGATTGTATAGTCGAAAGCAATCACACTTTCCCGGTGTGAACGGCTGGCAAAGCCTAATGTTTTATCGACTGCCTCACAATCCAGGTAATAACTGACCCCTTCCCAAAGAAATAGTGTCCGTTCTTGGTATTGACATCCTGCCTTCTCCAAAACATCGCTGAGCGACTCAGTAATAAAGTTGATTGGGACGAAGTGGACTTCGACCGGAATGTTGATCTGCGCGGCTTTCAAACACTTGAGTTTCCGGTTCTGCGTAGATAGGGCATCCAATTCATATATTTTTGTACTCCGGTTTGACTCTGCAAAGCGATAAGCCCTTGAATCATATCCGGCGCCCAGCAGCACGATTTGTGGGATTTGGTTCTTTAAGGCTTCCATAAAGAGCCCATCGAAGAAAGCCGTTCTGGCAATTATGAACTCTGTGACTCCCGGCATAAAAGCAGCTAATTTATTTTTCGTGTTTTCCCTTACCTTTTTGAATCTCAGGAAAAACCTATAGGAAGCGGGAAGAAATATTTCGGCTAGATAGTCCGGTCCAAATTTATCGTTATGATATTCTTTATGCGCGATCGCTCTTCGCAATGCAGCAAATAGAGCTGTCTCCGATGGAATTTGTTCAATTGTCTTTTCATTCATTAATACAATCTCCCAATCCCTTATCTACACGAGAGCTGCCATTTTGAGATTACACTCACCCGATTGGCTAATTTCCTGCTGTAAGCACGCTCCATATTTATTATAGGATGGATTAGGAGATATGCCCGCCAACTTTGCTAATGCCTGGTAAAAATGCAGCTTTCATGATTAAATTGCGCCTTGCAACTATCCAAAGATTGAAGAGTGTATGTATGCCATCGACGAACAATGTGATCGTTTCGGCTGCCCTGCTGGTAGCCCTTGTCCTGACGGTCGCGTGCGGCTCTACGGCAGATGCGCCGTTACCGACTTCGACAGCACTAACTGCGTCCGGCGCACCAACCGCTGAACCCACACCGCTGCCCCCGCGGCCGGACCAGTCGGCGCTGCTTACCGCTCACCCCTGGCAGTGGGTCGCCTTCACCAGCCCGATCGAGCAGTACACGATCGACTACCCGCAAGACTATCTGCTGACCTTCAACTCCGATGGGACTGTGAACATTAAGTCCGACTGCAACAGTGCCGGCGGCACCTACACCGTCGACGGCAGCAGCCTCACGATTGAAGTAGGACCGATGACCCTGGTCGCCTGCTCAGAAGACTCTCGCAGCGATGAATTAATAAAGTACCTGGGATTTACCGTCGATTACTTCTTCCAGGCTGATAATTTATTCATCGACCTGTATGCTGACGGCGGGACACTGGAATTTGCACCTGCCGGAGTAGCTGCCGGCCCACCCACCCAATCCAGCGACACAGCGGCACTGGTGGAGACCCTGGGGAACCTGAGTTACACGGGTATCTTTCCCGATCAGCCCATTACGTTGATCGACGGATTTTACTACTACGAAGATGGCAGCTCTGCCAAACCTTACGTGCGCCTGATCGGTCACGGGATCGCCCTGGGCGACCTGAACGGGGACGGAGCGCAGGATGCCATCGTTCTGCTGGAAGACCAAAGCAGCGGCACCGGACGTTTTGTCTATCTGGCGGCTGTGCTGGATGCCCTGGGGAACGCTACCCCAACCGATGCCCTGATGATCGGCGACCGAATTGCTGTCAAATCGATGGCTATCGATGGCCTGCAGGTGATTGCCGACCTGATCGCCCAAGGCCCAGGCGACCCGGCATGTTGTCCCGGCTGGAACGTACGCAAGCTCTTTGCCCTGCAAGACGGTCGCCTGGTGGAACGCAGCAGCGAGAATCTGAGCGAAGTCTCGCTCGACGATCTCAACGGCACCAGCTGGCGGCTTGTTGATCTGAACAGCCTGGACCAGGAGCCGCCCCTGCCGGGAACTGAGATCACCTTGCAAATTGCCGGTGACCAGATCAGTGGATTCGCCGGCTGCAATCAGTATAACAGCACCGTCACCAGCCAGGCTAACTCCCCGCAGGC
>JAGDMX010000224.1 GCA_017860725.1 Chloroflexota bacterium
CGACTAACCAGCGTCCATCCGGGCTAAACTCTAGCTGGCTCGGGCGGCCCTGGCAAGGATCAGCCACAGTTATGATATCAGTAGCTGTAGCTGTACCGGCCTTATCGGTTTGAGCAACGCCAAACCAACTTTGTTCGAACTGTTCATAAGTCTGTCCTACTGGATCGAGACTAGAAAATGCATCGATTCGGACCGGTTCTGTATTCGGATCATCTGGCGACAAGAGGTATATTTCATCCAACGCGCTGCCGGCTGCCAGGCTTTTACCATCCGGAGGCCGGAAAGCCAGGGCGCATACCGGCGCCGAGTCATTGGTGCTGATCGACTGGCTGGGTTCAATGACATCCAGCCCATCTGATGCACCAACCTCGCGCATCTGCTTTAGATCCCAGGCGAAGATCATCCCATCCATACCACCGAAGACTAGCCAGCGATTATCCGGGCTAAAAGCATAAGAGATAAGGTGAACCTCCCCGGCTCGCAAAGACAACGGTGCCGGGTAATCTTTATAAAAATCCAATAAAGTCATTTGACCGCTCTCTCCGCCAGCCAGTAACCAACTTCCATCCGGGCTAAAAGCCAGATTAGCAGGCCTCTCTCGGATTTCGACTGGGGCGTGCGCGTTAATTGTACTGGTGGCATGATCGAGCGTCCAGCGGAAGACGGCTGGTTTTGTACCATCAGGAGAAAGGGTTCCAGAGGAAGCTAAACTATCGCCATCCGAAGAGAGGACAAAACCCGTTAAATCTCGGTTAACTCCCGAAAAACCTGTAAATTCTAGCACGGGGTTGGCAGCGTCGCTGGTTTGGCTGATTTCAACCTCATTCGACAGTTCATAGAAATAACCAATATCGGCCGTTCCAGGCGACAGGAACACCCAGTTCGGATTGATAGCCGCGCGCAGTGTGTCCGTAGTAACCAAACTGAACGTCAGAGGCAAGGCAGCCGGGTTTGGGCGCGTCAGGTTATACAGCCGCAGCGACCCGTCCGCGCTGGCGCTGGCCAGCCAGGCAGGTTCGCTGCTAACCGCCAGTGCATTCACGTCGGCTGAATGCCCCATTATGACCAGCGGATTTTGGCCTGGATTTGATGATAACAGGTTCCACAAACGCAGCGTCTGATCCGTGCTGCCGGTGATCAACCAACGCCCGTCCGGACTGAATGCCAGGCTAGTAATCGCTCCACTATGGCCAGTAAGTTCTCGAGTAATAAACCCTTCCCCATTAGCAGCCAAACCAGTGCCCAGATCATCGGTCGACCACAGGTAGACTAAGTTATTGCTACTGCCTGCCGCCAGCCATTTATCTTTTGGGTCGAATGCCAGGGTATTTACGGAATTATCCAAACTGGTTAACAAGACGGGTGGGTTAATGAATCCCCCTGGGGTTAGCTGCCACAGGTGCAGGGCATTTTTCGAGCCGACAGTGACGACGATATTGAGCGAGGCTGGTGCGGTATCAGTGAGAAAACCTTCCAGTACGCCGGCTGCCAGGCTGGTAATATCAGTCTCAGCCATGGTAGGATCAGATCCCTCCCGCCCGAAATTAGCGATGGATGCAGTTGGTAGGATTGCCTGGCAGACCGATGAATTGCTCAAATCCCAGGCGGCTAATAATGGTGTGCTTTCTCCAGTTGTGGAGATTTCGCTTTTACCTCCGGCTATCAACCAGCGTCCATCTTTACTAAAGGACAGGGCGTTGACAGTATCTAACAAATCCTGCCCATCTTGCGTCTGTAGCGGCAGGTTGAGATCGAGCGCTTCTGGTTGATCCACACAAGCTAGATCTATTAATACCGATAGGGCTGGCTCACCTTCTACTTGACCCCGTAGTGCAGCACTGCCGGCAGCCAGCCAACGTCCATCTGGGCTAAAGGCAATAGGATTTGACTCAGTCGGCTGGAAGGAAGCCTGGATAACCTCGGCAAATGGAATTCCGGCCTGCGTATCCCACACGCGCAGGCTGCCGTCCTGGCTGCTGGCAGCCAACTTGCGTCCATCCGGACTGAAGGCCAGATCACTGATAGCCTCGCTAAAATCCCCAAGTGTTACTGGAATGGTCATCGGCGGGCTAGCCTGTAAATCCCAGACATTAATTTTCATATCATTGTCTGCTGACGCGAGCCAGCGACCATCCGGCGTCAACGCAACCATCTTCAAGTTTAGTGGCAGACCATCTTCGCCAGTAGGCGCTTCCACGCGCCGGCCGCCGACCAGACGTAATGCGTCATAAACAGCCTGGCGCGCCGCTACGGCTTCCGGCTCATTTTGATCAATAGTTATGTTCAGAGCATGTACAGCCGTGAGCAGTTTCTGTGCAATCCCTTTCTCTGACTGTTCAGATGCGACTCCATAGGATACAGCCAGGGTATGCCTGGTGTCACTAGCCTCGATCTTGGCTTGCCGGTAATAATAGCCGGTCAGCAGGGTGAGGATGGCAATTACAGCCAAAAGCACCGATAGCACCCAAACGTTCTTATGTGCATTTTCCAGTTTCAGTCTGTCCTGCAGGACCTGTCGTTCGCTCGCCAGCTTATCTAGCTGCGCCTGGTGCATCTGGCGATTCTTATCACGGAAATCGATTTCGGTCGTAGTAAGCATTCCGGTGTAACTATCAAGCCATTGTTCGGCTTTGATCAATGATTCCTCATCTAAGAGCAAGCGGTCAGGCCGGTGTTCGCGTTCCCACAGCTCGGCCTGGCGCTGCAAGGGGCTCAAGTTCTGCAAACGCCAGCTTTCATTATTCGTTAGGATTGGATCGATCAACCGGTCGTGCGCCAGCTCATACCAGGTTGTGCTACGCCGGCTCTCCTCACGCACCAGCCAGGCGTCGATCAGGATATGGACGCTATCCGGGGTAAGTCCATACTCTATTTCGCGGCCAGCTTGCACTTGAATGCGCAGCCCGCCGGGTGAGATAAGCTGGTCGCCAAACCATTCGCGGATCCGACGCTCAGATTGCCCGGTTTCGACGGCTGTCTTCTTCACTTTATCGGCATAGTAATCGGCCAGGGCATTCTGAACGCTGCCCCACTTTTCGACGTCCTGGAGTGTTATCAACGTAGAATCAGGACGGTCCGCCTCCCACAAATTACTGCACACTACCTGGAGCTGTACCGGCTCAATATACGGCCCAGCCTGGATGTCCACCTCACCGCTGGCATTTTGGACGCGAATTTGCCGCAGATCGTCTACCAATTTCTGAGCAGCTATCTCCTGAAAATCTACCCCAAACTGCTTCGCAGGTTCGCGCACAGCTTCCAGTGCAGCTTCGGGCTGTAGGAATTCAAGCGGATAGTGGGCGCTCAGCCGATCGGGGAAAAAGCTCAAATATGGCTCCAAGCGAGCGAGGTAATCCTCGCGTATTGCAAACAACACCCAATAACGGTTATCATATAGCACCGCCATCAGCTCGTCAAAAAATACTTGTTTTTTAGTAGAGTCGATTTCGCCAAAGGTCAGCACTTCTTCGAACTGATCGAAAACCAGTAGCGTTCGCCGTCCGGCCGGAATGAGGCAATGCTGGGCGAACATCTCCCGCCGCGTCTCTAAGTAGTCCAGAAGATGGATCTTGGTCAGGTCGACTACCGGTGTTTGATGATCCTTAGGCAGCCCCTCGTCCAGCGAGAGCAAAACGCTCAGCAAACATGCAGAAACAACCTGACCCTCAGCTAATTGGCCAGGTTGCACTTGGCGGCTGACTCGCATGGTTGGCAGCACCAGGAAGCCTTGTGCTTGCAAACCCGGGACAACTCCGGCTTGGATCAGCGAAGTCTTACCAGCCCCAGACGGCGAGTGGAGTAGAACAATCCGGCGGGCGACCAGGCGCGATATCAGATCTGCAGTTTCGGCTGCCCGGCCGAAGAAGGGTTGCCCCGACTCAATTGGATAAGCGCCTACATAGGGTTTACCCGCAAGTTTGACCAGCGATTCGCTCATGCTTGATCCTCCTAGTGCCAACGGCGTTTCAGTTCTCGCAGGAAATCTTCACCGCTGCCCCAATAGATATCCAACTTTTGCTGGGTGAAGGCGCGTTCAAGATATCGGAGGGCTTTCTCCGGTAACAAGTAACCATCCCCTGGTTGGAGTTGCACAGATACCGAGCGATAATCGCGGATAGACTCTCGTCGCTCCTCATTCAAGATGCTGCGAAAGAGAACCCGGAAGTTCCAATCACTCATCTGAAATCCGAGAAACAGCAATGCATCATCACGCCAGGCGGTCATGATCGGTTCCGGCAGCGGCACTTGGGCGGCCGGATTGTTCACCCACATCATGTATTCGAAATAATCATCTTCGGTCACCACCATCGAGCGCGGGTCGGTAATAGTGCCGAATAAATGATAAACTAACGGATTTTCCTTCGTAGGCTCTGTCATGTTTTCTATTTCCTGGATAGCTTGCCGGTTGATCAAACGGCGGTTCCAATGAGAATACATCACGACGGGTTGACGTTGGTTGGCTTGCAGAGCCTGTTCCAACAAATTATCCGGATTGGCAGTTATATATATTTTAAAAGGCAGGCTAGCCAATATGGTGTAAGGATCGAATGGATCGCTTCGACCGCGTTGTTGGCCAATTACAACGCTCACCTGCTCCAGCTTAAGCTGCTCAGCCTCAGCGGGTAGGACTTCACCGAAATCTTTCACCAGGCGACCACGGATAAAATCAAGCAGCTGATTACGAACATACGCCCAACCATGCTGAATGGACAGATATTGGGCTACCTGTGGTAGATCTTCCCGGCTGTGTGGATCGAGCGGGAAACCTGCTTCACGCGCCCAATTGCGAGCTATCTCACGCGGCGATCCTATCAGGTGTTCCAACAAGCCAAAACCCAGGATAGGGACACAAAAGCCTTGCTTGATGCTATCAATAATATTAGGCCAACCGATGAAGTCTGTCGCCTCGGTCTCAAATCCTGGCTCGTACCAAAGTAAACCGCCGCGCAAGCGCAAGTAGAGGACCGGCACCCACCAATCCGGGTGCTCTTGCACTGCATTGCGAGCCACTGCCATAGCCTTATCCACATGTCCATCCTGCACCAGTGATTTGAAAAATGCTGGCATAAATAATCGGACGGTATCTACTTGAATGTTATCCTGCATAGCGACGACTGCCGGGACGCCGGCCTCGACAAGGCGTGGACCCAACGCAGCCAGGGCGCCTTGATCTATTGAATGTGGCGATTCCTTTTGGCCCTCTTCAGGTGTCTGGCCGTGACCACCACTTTGACAGGAAGCCAGCACAACCAGGCGCGGCCGG
>JAGDMX010000225.1 GCA_017860725.1 Chloroflexota bacterium
GAGCCCTTTCGATTGCCAGCATATTATGGACAGTGGGAATTATGAAATCCGCTTTGGCAATCCGCCCACCTTCAATGACATAATGGTGGATAAGGGGACCCCGTGGCGCTTCGACCATGCCAAAACCCTCCCCATCACGCGGGGTGTGGGGAACTGCCACCCAATCCGTGTCCAGCGGCTGGTTCAAGATCTCGATGGCGCGCTCAATGGCAAAAACCAGCTCGATACCTCGACACAAGTCGTAAAGCAAGATTCCGTGAGCTGGAATACCAAACGCCTGTTGGAACCGGAGCAGGTATGAATCGGCATGGGGAGTGCCCATCGAACGCGCCATATTAATGCGCGCCAGGCTGTTGGCACGTAGCACCTGCCCTTGATAGCTGGTCTGACCGGCGTAACTGTACTCACTCTCCTGGAATGTCAGGTGCTCGTGGAAGTTACGCGCCGGGAAGCTATCGCTGACCACACCACCTGGGTCCATAACCCGCAAGATGTCGCTGTCCAGTTCGGGCGAAGTGGCGCCGGTGGCGGCCAGGTAGTAAGCCGGTTCATCGTCGCCCCAAGTACCAATACGGTCGCGCAGCTCGAAAGAGACGTCCCAGTAATGGTCAAACAACTCACAAGCGACCGGTAAGATTTGGAGCAACTCGTCTCGCATCTTCTCGGCAGCCTCTGGCGTTATCCCGCTCGACATACCACCCACAACTGCCTTGATCGGGTGAATGAACTGCCCTCCAGCAGTCGTAATCAGGTTGGTACCCGCCCGCCGGACACGCAGCGCATTAAAAGCAATTGGAGCGCGCTGTTCCTCGGGACCTTCAGCCTCGGCAACCGACTGAAAAATGCTGCTCACCCCCAGGCGATCGGGCATGGTAAAAATAAACAATGAAGTAGCCTGATTTTGGATGAGCTGCCCGAGTAGCAACAGTTCGCGAATCCTATGAGCTAGGGGCGGAGGATTGACCCCGTACGCATCCTCAAGAGCCTTGACGGAAGCGACATGGTGAGCTGTAGAGCAAACCCCGCAGATGCGCGGGACGATGACCGGCATCTCCTCGGCGGGAATTCCCTGGACAAAATGGTCAAAGCCGCGCAATTCCATGGCCTGGAAATGAGCGGAGACAATCTGGCCGTCGATCTCTTCAACAACTACTTGAGCATGGCCTTCAATCCGGCTAAGGGGGAAAATCATAATGGCCATGTTAAATTACCTTATCTTTCGAGCGTGGCTTGCGGTGAAGCTCGTCGTAGTCACTGAATTGGAACAAGAACATGGCTAGCTGTGGGGAACGCAATGCCTGCTCCAACTCCTCAACTGGGATATCCGTCATAGTCGTGAATACCCGCAGAATACTTGCCAGCCAGGCAGAAGATTCTTTCTCAATAAAGGCATTTGAGGGTCCACGGCATCCAACGCATGGATGGCCTGGGCGAGTGCATAAAGCTCTGCAACCGGCACGCGTGGAAGTGCCAATGCACAGGTAACCCTGATTTACCAAGCACAGCTCCGGATCGACTGATCCCCTCATGAATCCGCTCAGATGAGTGGGACGGATTTCTTTATCCTTATGTCGCCCGCATTCCTGGCAGACACTGGAAGCGCTCTTAAAATCCTCCTGATCGGTGAGCGCCGCCAAGAAGAGCTCTGGTGTAGGAGGGCAGCCAGGCAGGTAGCGGTCAACTGGAACCCATTCATCAACCGGGTGTGACTTTGGCAACAGGCGAGGAACGTGCCGGCGTGACTCCTGTGCCAGGAAAAGGGAGCGCACTTCATCCCGATCGCCCAGGTGAGCCACACCTCCGGATATCGCACAGGTTCCGACAGCGATTACCTCGCCGGCCTGGCGCACAGCTTTACGCAGGTTATGCAAGTCATCATCGGTGCGGACACTACCGCTGACGAATAACAAGTCTACGGCAGGTAAATTATGGGTGGAAGAGACAAGTGGCATGTATGCCAGCCGGTAATGATCAACCCATTCATCTGCATTCAGCAGGGCAACTTCACACCCGGCACAGGAGGATAACTGTAAAACAGCAAAGGATTTCATGGGTAAGCTCGCATGATTGATCGGCAGTAGAATCGTGTATATATCTATAAGAATTCTACCACCGAAGCAGTTTACCCACGATTCATAATCTTGAGCAAAGCAAATCGGACGATTAAGTCGCTAACAAGCGATCTACAGCAGCCGTCAGCTCAGCCAGGCTGCTGGCGTGCAGGATCACATCACAGCCAGGGGCATACTTGAGCATATCACTATCGCCGGTCCCCCACAAGGCGGGCAGCTCCGGATTTAACCAGATCGTCCGGCGGCTACGCCGAGCAATCCGGTTGAATAAGTCTACCCGGGGGTTGTTATAGTTGTTGCGCCCATCACCCACCAGGATCAATGTGGTGCGGCTGTCCATATACTCCATATACTCACGGCTGAAGTCATTGAGGCTGTTACCAAGATCCGTATTGTAATAACCAGAGGGCATGCGTTCTAGTACTCTGGCCACTGCCAGGCGAGAGTCATTGCTGACAAAATCCGGCGAGATATATTCCAGTGTACTGATGAAGGCAAAGGCGCTGGTCTTGCTGATCTGATCTTGCATGGCATAGATCAGGCTCAGCATCAACTCTGAACAGTAGCGCATTGAGGTACTGACATCACACACGACCACCAGCTTGGGTTTCTTAGTACGCTCCCGGTGGCGCAATTCGATCGGCACATTGCCGTGCTTCAAATTGGCACGGATGGTCGCTTTGGCATCGAGTTGCCCGGTGCGCGCCCGCTTCTGGCGCAGGGCAACCCGGGAACGCAGAGCAGCCGCAATCCGCTGCACCTCTTTACGCAATCGATCCATATCTTGGTCGCTCAGTGAACTGAATGGCCGGTTCATCAAGCCATCCAACCCTTCATCAGGCTGGCGATTGCTCATATTCTCTGCGATGCGCTGCCCGACATACTGCCGCAACTGCTCTTCCATCGCCTGTTGGTTGGAAAACAGAAGCCGGCGCAATTGATCAACACGATCCTTGTTCATACCCAACATCTTCAACAACTCTGCCAGCTCGTTCACCGCCTGCTGAACTTCTTTAAAGCGCAAGGCACGCTTCATGCGCTGCACCATCCACTCACGAAAACGCATGTTCTCGGCCTGGTTCAAACCAACCAGAGAAGCCAGACGTTTTAATTCCTGCTCGTTGAGCGGCTCGCCCCGCATGAGCTTTTCCAGCATCTTACGCAAGTTCTCGTTTAACCGGCGCAGGGACTCAGCCAGCAGGCGCGCTTCCTCTGGTGACAGATCATCTGAGAGATTCATCATAGGCGGCGTTTCACTGCTGCCGAAAAAAATTGGGAACAGCTCTTCAAAAATCGGCCGGTTGCCAGCATCCTTGATCAGAGTTGATTGCAGGCAGATGCGGAATGCCTCCCGGTCCTTTATCCCCAGGTTGTCCACTGCCCGGAAGGCATCAGCACTCTCTGCCAAGCTGATGCGCACACCGGCGGCACGCAATGCTGCAATGAATTTGAGGATACGCTCTTCCATTTTTCTTTAGTTGTTCCAGCGAGACTGGCGCGGATCGCTGCCCAAGTCGGAGCGCCCGCTGGATGGTGGGCTCTGCAGCCAGCGCCTGGCGCGCTGCAAATCACTCTCGTGCTTCAGCAGCACGCTAAGCGTAGTTTCCAAGGTAGATGTATCCAGGTGTTTGGCATTCAAAGTGACCAGCGCTTTTGCCCAATCCAGGGTTTCACTGATACTGGGAGATTTCCGCAGGTCCAGCGAGCGCAGGTTTTGCACCAGTTCTACAGCTTGCCGGGCCATCTTTGCCGAAAGCTCTGGTACTTTCAGGCGGACGACTGCCATCTCCTGCTCGAGGCTGGGGTAATCAATGAATAGGTAGAGGCAGCGGCGTTTGAGCGCTTCGCTTAACTCGCGGGTGTTGTTGCTGGTCAGGATCACCAGCGGGCGACGGACAGCACTCAGAGTTCCAAGCTCTGGCACGCTAACCTGAAAATCGCTCAGCACCTCCAGCAGAAATGCTTCAAACTCCGCATCGGCGCGGTCAATTTCATCAATCAACAGCACGGTCGGTTTCTCGTTCAGGATGGCTTTCAACAAGGGCCGTTGCAACAGGAAACGCATGGAGAAAAACACATCCTCCTCCTGCGCCAGGCGGTCGGCGGCAGCTGTTAGGCTTTCCGCACCCGATAGTGTCTCCTGGAGCTTATCTCTTAATAACTGGGTATAGAGCAGTTGCTTGGCGTATTCCCATTCATAGAGCGCCTTGGTTTCGTCCAGGCCTTCATAACACTGCAAACGGATCATCTCGCGTCCGGTTGCCCCCGCGATTGCCTTCGCCAATTCGGTTTTCCCTACCCCGGCCGGTCCTTCGGTCAGCAGCGGCTTGCCCAGCTCCTGGCTGAGGAACAGGATGGTGGCGATTTCATCATTAGCGATGTACTGCTGGTGGTTGAGTGCGGTTTTTAGGTCCTCCGGCGAACCGAAGGCATCGGACTTATTCATGCACTTCTTCTTTGTGTTTTCGCACCCAATCCGGGGCAGAACGCTGCAAATCTTCGCGTGAGACTCGATTCACTCGCCGGCAATGCGGGCAGGGCACATTGACATGTGCCAGCTCCTGCTCGGTCATCTCGTCTAGAGCGGCAAATACCTCTTCTTTACCCATCGCGTAGGGCTTGTGACAGTGAAAGCATCGAATTTGCATAGTTACCTCCATTTCTGAAGATCGTGATGGTAGCTGAGTGAACAGGCACCGTAAAAGTACTTCCTGCCTGCCAAATAGTGTTATTTTATGCCCCAGTTTGTCTTAATTATAACATCGGAGTGAATACCGGTCATTATAATTTTTATTATCTACACACATGTTGCAAAGTTGGCTTTTACCAGATGAACGATTATAATCCTTGCATGTCCGATTTTTATACTGGAAATGGTGATGAAGGATTTACCGGTCTATTAGGTGAAGGGCGCATAACCAAATATCATTTGCGCATGGAAGCGGTCGGCACCGTAGACGAAGCGACGGCCGCGTTGGGTGTAGCCCGGGCAGCCTGTCAACAATCAAAAACAAAGGATATCCTGCTGATCGTACAGCGTGATCTGTATCATTTGATGGCAGAAATCTCATCCACACCGCAGAATGCAGCCCGCTTCCGAGTGATAGATGCCGGGCGCGTGGCCTGGCTCGAAGCACAGGCAGATGCCATTGGCCCGCTGGTAAACATGCCAAAGGAGTTTATTATCCCG
>JAGDMX010000226.1 GCA_017860725.1 Chloroflexota bacterium
CACCCTGTATTAGAAAATATCTCTGATCGCCTCAGATTAGAGGATTGGTCAGTAAGAGTCGTGTATCGTGGAGGCGAAATCATCGGCTTGTTACCGATAGCGTCACAGATGCTCGGCCTGGCAGCCGATATAGGCACAACCAAGTTGGCGGTTTACCTGATCGATCTGGAGACAGGACAGACCCTGGCAAGCACAGGAGAGATGAACCCGCAAATATCTTACGGTGAGGATGTCCTCAGCCGGATTTCCTATGCTAACCAGCATGTGCGTGGAAGATACACGCTGCATGACCGGCTCATGAGTACCTTGAATAAGCTGGCGGCTGATTTGTGTGCGCAGATTGGGGCAAATTACGAGCAGATCGTTGATGCCGTGCTGGTGGGCAACACTGCCATGCATCATCTGGCTGCCAACCTGCCTGTACGCCAGTTGGGAGAGGCTCCTTATGTGCCAGCAGTCAGTGAGGAGATGAATGTTCCAGCCGGCCAGATTGGGTTAATGATCGCACCTGGGGCGAACACTCATTTCCCTCCCAACATTGCGGGCTTCGTCGGCGCCGACCATGTGGCTATGTTGCTGGCCAGCGAGACTATCTATCGAGCAGAGAGTGGGCAAGTGAGCTATCCTGTAATAGCACTGGATATCGGCACAAACACTGAGATTAGCCTGATTTTCACCGACCGAAAGAGCGGACGGGTGAGAGTGCTCAGTTGTTCGGCCGCTTCGGGGCCGGCCTTTGAAGGTGCCCATATCCATGATGGAATGCGTGCTGCCCCTGGAGCTATCGAGAGGGTACAGATTGATACCGGCGGCATCCGCTTGCACACCATAGGTAACCGACCGCCGGTAGGAATCTGCGGATCGGGCATTCTGGATGCAGTAGCGCAGATGCTGGACAATGGTATACTGAATCACAGAGGCGCGCTGCATACCGGACATCCGCAAGTAAGACAAGGTTCCAGAGGGCGAGGCGAGCTTTTGTTAGCACCTGCAACCTCAACCGGTCATGGCAACGAAATCGTGGTAACCCGGGAGGATGTACACGAAATCCAGTTAGCCAAAGCTGCGATCCGGGCTGGGATTGAAGTACTTCTAGCTGAAGCTGGTATCTCGGCAGTGGATTTAGCCACTGCTAATGGGGTATCTTTTATCGTCGCTGGAGCTTTCGGCACCTACATTCATCTACCAAGTGCTATCCGGATTGGTATGTTTCCCACTCTGCCATTAGAACGCTTTGCTCAAATAGGCAATGCGGCCGGGATAGGCGCCCGGCAAATATTGCTTTCGGAGAAAAGGCGTCAGTATGCCGGGCAGATTGCTAATCAGATTGAGTATATCGAGCTAGCCAACCACGCCGGATTCAATCGTCTGTTTATGCAAGCTCTGTTCTTCCAATAATCTAACCCAAATGGAGTGACGATGCTGCGACCTAAGTTGAATGTTCTGGATGAAAGCCTTGTTCGTCAAATGATAGATGAAGCCCTGCAGCTATTGGTTGATCCAGGTGTGAGAGTACATAATGATGAAGCATTGCGTTTGCTGGATGAGGGAGGAGCCCACGTTGATGCTGACCGTCAGGTAGCCTACATTCCTGAACACCTGGTTTGGGATGCCTTATCCACGACTCCTAAGAGTTTTCACTTGTATGACTTAACCGGAGCAGCGGCCGTTCATTACGGTGGTGATGAGGTCCATTTTGACCCCGGATCGGCGGCGATCTTTATCCTGGATTACCAGACGGGTAAACAGCGCTCACCGGTGACGGCTGACTTTGTGAAGTTCGTCAAGCTGGTTGAGACACTGCCCCAATTGGACGCGCAAAGCACGGCGATGGTGTGCGCTGATGTTGCCGAGGAAATCGGCGACTTGTATCGGCTATACCTGGCGCTGAATTTCATGCGCAAACCTATCATCACAGGCGCTTTCCGCAAAGACACCTGGTGGGTGATGAAAGAAATGCTGACTGCTGTGGCGGGGGGCGCGGCAGGGCTAGCCTCCCGTCCGCTGACTGTGTTTGATGTTTGCCCCTCACCTCCATTGCTGTGGAGTGATTTAACTTGCCAAAATTTGATCGATTGCGCCAGGGCGGGTATCCCGGCGGAGCTGGTTTCGATGCCACTCTCCGGTGCAACTTCGCCAGTTACCCTGGCGGCGGCGATCACCCAGCATGCCGCCGAAAGCTTAAGTGGGATTGTTATTCATCAGCTATCGAATGCTGGCGCTCCAATTGTATGGGGTGGTTCTCCGGCTGCTTTCGATATGCGCGAAGGCACAACGCCGATGGGTGCCGCCGAGACCTGGCTGATCGATGCCGGTTATGTGCAGGTGGGCAAATCCCTAGGCCTGCCAACCCATGTGTATATGGGGATGAGTGACGCCAAGGTGCTTGATGCCCAATGCGGCCTGGAGTCGATGGGAGGGGCACTGATGGCGGCATTGTGTGGGGCGAACATGGTTTCCGGGGCAGGCATGCTGGATTTCGAGAGCTGCCAGAGCTTCGAGAAGCTGGTGATCGATGCTGAAATCATTGGATTGGTGAAGCGCACGATTGAGGGTGTAGCTGTCCGCGAGCAACCGATAGCCTTGGAGATCATGCGTCAGATGGGTCATCGGGCGGATTACCTGGCCCATCCTCATACTCGCAAATGGTTCCGGAAGGAGCTTTACATTCCATCCGATGTGATCGATCGCGGCTCATTGGATGCCTGGGAGATGAAGGGATCAAAGTCGACGGTAGAGCGTGCCCACGACCGCGTTAACGCTTTGCTACTGAAATACCCGCCTTCTCCGCTTTCCAGCGAGCTACGTGACGAGATAAGACAGATTGCGACTCGTGCAGCCCGGCAGTTTGGGATGGAAGAACTTCCCACCTTACCAGAATAAAATCACAAAAGATAGGCAATAATAAAATGCCAGTCCATCACTCAATGACAAAACAAGGAGAATGCAAACCATGACTCAAGATATATTCACCCAATTGACTAATAGCCTGGTAGATGGCGATCCGGACGCCGCGCTTGAGCTGACTCAACAAGCGCTCGCCTCAGGAGTTGAGCCGATGGCGATCATACGCCAGGGATTGATGCCAGGGATGGATATTGTCGGCCAAAAATTTGCTGAGGGTGAGTACTTCCTGCCTGATTTAATCATCGCCGCGGACGGAATGAAAAAAGCGATGGATCTGCTCGAGCCAGAGCTGCGCGCCCGGCAGCAGTCAATTGAATCGGCAGGAATTGTGGTAATTGGCACCGTGAAAGGTGATATCCATGAGATCGGCAAGTCACTGGTGGCAACCATGCTCTCCGCAAACGGATTCACTGTCTATGATTTGGGTGTTGATGTTTCTAAGGATAGATTTATTGCCAAGATCAAGGAGACCGGCGCCAACATCCTGGGGATGTCGGCGTTGCTGACAACGACAATGACTCAACAGCGGGAGGTGATCAAGGCGCTGGATGAAGCCGGGCTGCGCAAACAGGTTAAGGTCATGGTTGGCGGCGCGCCGGTGACGAAGAGCTGGGCCGAAGAAATAGGCGCGGACGACTATGCTGAGGACGCCATGGGCGCGGTGCACAAGGCCAAGAAGCTGGTTGGTAAAGCGTGAGGCTGGAATGTCAAAACAAATCAAAAGCATCTCTAGCCCAAAGCTGAGCTTGAATATCTTAACCCCGGAGGAAGTGCAGCAAATCCACACTGCTACTCTGGATGTAATCGAGTCGGTTGGTATCCGCTTCCCTTCGTCCAAGGCGCTAGATGTCCTGGAAGCGCATGGCGCGGCAGTAGATCGAGACTCGATGGTCGCGCGTATTCCGGGGACAGTGATCGAGGACTATCTCGCCAAAGCGCCGCCCACCTATGATCTGTCAGCGCTCGACCCGGCATTAGACTTACCGCTAGATGGCAATCACAGCTACCTGGGAACCGATGGCTGCGGTGTGGAAATACTCGATGTTTTTAGTGGTGCTCGCCGACGGGCAATCAAGCAGGATATTAGCGATGTTGCCCGGGTTGCCGATTGGCTGGATGCAATTGCTTTCCATTGGGTGCCGATCTCTGCTCAGGATTGTCCCCCGGAGAGCCGTAGCCTGCACGAACTGCAGGCAATCTGGCGTGTCAGCCAAAAGCACCTGCAGACTGAGTCGATTGTCACTGAGCACGAGATGCACGCTGCGGTGGAGATGGCTGCTCTGCTGGCCGGCGGAAAGGAAGCGCTACGTAAACGGCCAATTCTATCCATTATGCAATGTACGTACAGCCCTTTGGCACACGATGGCGGCAGCCTAGAGGCAGGTCTGGTAGCGGCGGAGGCTGGTTTGCCGGTAGGTTATATGACCATGGCCTCGGCTGGCTCCAACGGTCCAATCACGCTGGCGGGTAATCTTGTAGTAGGAAACGCCGAAGTAATTTCTGCACTGGCACTCATGCAGATGCATGCACCAGGCTGCCCGGTGTATTATGCAGCTGCTCAAACGATGACGGACTTGCGCACAGGCGCCTATACCGGCGGTGGCCCTGAGGATTATTTATTTGGGGCTGCTACCAATGTATTGTCTGATTTTTATCGGGTGCCGCTGTCAATGGGCGCCTATGCAACTGGTGCCAAAGAGCCGGACTGGCAAGCGGGCGTAGATAACGCTCTGTCGGCTTTTATGGCGGTCTCCACATTATCGGACATGCTGCTAGGTGCAGGATTACTGCATGGCTCCCGAATTCTCTCCTACGAGCAGCTATTAATGGATGCGGAAATCTGGAGCCTTCTCGAGAATATGTTTAAAGGGATTGTGGTAAATCCTGAGACCCTGGCGCTGGATACCATCCGCGCAGTAGGACCGGGTGGCAATTTTCTAAGCCAAAAGCACACACGCCAGCATATGCGCGAACGCTGGCTGCCGACATTGATCGATCGCCGACCTTACAATATATGGGAAGAGAAACGCGATGGCGCCCGTCAATGGGCTCGCGAAAAAGCACAACAAATCCTGCAGGAATATCACCCTGCACCGCTCGACTCTCAGTTGGATGAGGAATTAACCAGGATAATCGGCCGGATTGAGGCGTGATTGGTTACAGTCGCTGGCCTGAGTTTTTGCGTGGCGTACGCGCCGAACTGCCGATCCTGATCGGCGTGTTGCCGTTTGGGATGATCTATGGGGTGCTGGCTATCGACGCCGGCATCCCGTCTGTTGCTGCCCAATCGATGTCGGCGATTGTGTTTGCTGGCTCTTCTCAATTTCTGGCAACCCAACT
>JAGDMX010000036.1 GCA_017860725.1 Chloroflexota bacterium
AGCCCTGGCGATCCTGGATGACAGCCTGGCAGCCAACCGGGCATAGCCTGGGTTAGTGTCTTTTCGGGGCTGCTGAGCAGCCCAATATCATTTCAATACACTGTGAATCAGAATAAAAATATGTGATGGTTACTGAGTGGCAAAGCCGCCCAGTAACCATCACATAACTCCTTTATTTACTATATCTCAGGTTGGCGTTGATTTAGAGCTCGACACTGCTATGCAGGTCGGGATAGGACAGGTTGTGCATCCCAGCATCAGCCAGGCGCTGGCGTAGAGTTTCAGCAGGTTTGGGTTCGCCGTGCACCAAAAAGATCTGATGGGCGGATTCACGGGTTGCCTGGGCGTATTCAACCAACATATTTTGTCCGGCGTGGGCGGATAATCCCCCAATCGTCGCCACTTCTGCACGGCGCTCGTATACCTCCCCAAAAATCTTCACCTGCGGCTCGCGGTCGGCCAGTCTCCGCCCGAGTGTATTGGGCGCCTGCCAGGATACAATCAAGACCGTATTCTTGGGGTCTTCAATGTTGTTTTTGAGATGATGCAGGATACGTCCTGTTTCCGCCATTCCTGAGGCTGAGATGATCACCATCGGCTCTTGGCGTTGGTTGAGGGCTTTGGAGTCCTCTACAGAGCGGGTATAAACCAGGTCATCGAAGCCGAATACTTCACGGTGTTTTCCTGAGTTCATGAATGCCTGTGTTTCCTCGTCGAAACACTCCGGGAAGGCGCTGAACACCTCCGAAACATTGATCGCCAGCGGGCTATCGACAATCACCGGCACTCGGGGGATATCGCCGCTGACCATCAATTGATGTAACGCATACACAATCTCCTGGGTACGGCCGATGGCAAAAGCGGGGATGATCACTTTGCCGCCGCGTCTTACTGTTCGGGTAACCAGGTCGCGCAGCTCATCGAAGGCCACCAGTGGATCGCGATGCACTTTATCCCCGTAAGTAGACTCCATAATCATGTAATCCGCTCGCTCCGGGAGCACGGGGTCCTTGATCAGGGGCAAACCGCGCCGTCCGATATCCCCTGAAAACCACAATCGGAATTTCCGCCCATGATCGTCAATATCCAATATGACAGATGCAGAACCCAGAATATGCCCGGCATCAACCAGGCGCACGAGGATACCTGGCACCGGTTCAAACGACTGCTCATACGAGACATCCCGGAAATAGCGAGTAGTTTGTTCGGCATCAGCGCGCGTATATAGCGGTTCTATCGGTTGCTCGCCGCGCACCGCCCGCTTGCGATTGACGTACTCGGCATCGGCTTCCTGGATATGGGCGGAGTCCATCACCATGATGCGCGCCAGATGCGTGGTGGCCTTGGTGGCATAAATCGGTCCTTCGTAGCCGTTTTTCACGAGATTTGGCAGGTTTCCACAGTGATCCGTATGCGCGTGGGATAGGATCACCGCATCCAACCGGCGCGGGTTAAAGCGGAACTGGCGGTTGCGCTCGAAGCTCTCCCGGCGTGGGCCCTGGTACAAGCCACAATCGAGCAATAACGAGTGTCCATTTACTTCGAGCAAATGTTGGGACCCGGTGACGGTACGGGCTGCGCCATGAAAGGTGATACGCATTAGAATTCTCTCCTATTATCGGTAATTTTACTGGTATACCTGGCTGCATCAATCGAGGGTGAATACAGCCATTAATGATTCAGCAGCACAGCAAGAATCTGATCGCCAAAGTGCTCCCTGCGCCACGGGACCACCTGCAAGATGGTGTCAAGCTCTTCAGACCGGCGCGGATTCTTTTCCGCCAGCTCGCACAGGATATCGCGCGGCAGAATGACATCGGATGTAACCCCCAATTCCTGAGCGGTTTGTTTACGCCAGGCGCGCAGGGCCTCCAGCCGTTTCAAGTAATCCTCATCCGGGCGGGGATTGCGGGGCGGGTAGCGCGGTCCGGCATGCAGGCCGCGCCGGACCGCATCCAGCAGCCCATGTCCATGCCGCCTGACCTGTCCCTGGCTCATTCCGGATATCTGGCCCAAGGCTGCCAAATCCCTCGGCAGTATCTGGACAATCTCAATCAAGGTTTGGTCATTGAGTACCTTAAACCATGGGCGGTTCATCATCCGGGCTGCCTGATCCCGGTAATGGCACAACTCATAAAGCACGGCAGCCTGCTGTGGCGTCAGGTCGCTGGCGCCGCGCACACGCCAGCAATCTACATCGCGCTCCTCGACCAGGCTGCCGTTCACCCGGCAGATGCGAGTGAAATCCTCCTGGGCTAAAGCCGCAACCCCCTGATGCTGCAGCTCGGACCACAATCGATCACGCAGCGAGATAAGATAATGGGTGTCCAGACGGGCATAATCCAGCAGGTAAGTGGGCAGCGGACGCTGCCCCCAGTTGGCGCGCTGGTGGCGTTTATCCAACTGGATGCCAAACTCCTCTGCCAGGATAGCTCCTAATCCAACCGCCGGTCTTCCCAGGGTACGCGCCGCAATCATCGTGTCGAATAGATTGGCAAATTCAAACCCGAAGTCACGCTTCAGGCACAAAAGATCGTAATCTGCAGCGTGAAATACCTTCTGGATTCCTGGGTTACTGAACAATTCCCCCAATGGCGAAAGATCTTTTAGTGCAAGCGGGTCGATCAGGTAATCCGCGTGTGGGGTAGAAAATTGAAGCAAGCACACCTGCTCACGGTAGGCATGCAAACTATTTGACTCGGTATCCACTGCAACCACCGGTTCCTGCAATAAAAGGCTTGACAGGTTTTTCAGGGCGGCCGGACGGGTGATCAATACCGGCGCAGGCAATGCTTCAACAGACATGAGCTTATTATAGCGCAACCCCCGGCGGCTCAACCGAGTGCTTTCTCCATTACTAGGGCGTCCTCGCCATCCTGGTAGTATTTCTTCCACAAGCCAATCTTCTGGTAGCCAAGGTGTAAGTACAGCCTGATCGCATCCTGATTAGACGTGCGCACACTTAACCTCACCGCCGGCAGCTTAATATGTTGCTCACAAGCCAGGATCAAAGCTTCACCGATGCCGCGCCTGCGGTATTCGGGTAACACTCCAACCGTAGCAATCCAGGCAAGGTTCTCCGAAGGGTGGATATCCCCAGCAATGAACCCAACTATTTTGCCATCCACCAAAGCCTTCAAGCGCACTACATTCGGCAGAGTCAGGATGCCGATTATATCCCACAGAGGCCAGGCATCCTTTTGAAAACAAACTTGTTCCAAATGACGAATGACGTTTAAGTCACGCCAGGTAGCCGGCTCGATAGCAATCGGGCTACCTGGCGCCTGGGAGGCGGGAGAAATCATTTACTCCTTGGTTCCAAACCTCTCCGTAAGAGATGTTAGCAAATCGGTTAACTCTAGCGGCAGGATCCACTTTGTAGAAGCGCCCAGCCCAATGGATTTAAGCGTTTCAAAGTACTGCAGCGTGATAGTCTTGGGATCAACCGTCTGGGCAACCTGGTAAATATTTTCCAGGGCAGCCGAGAAGCCTTGAGCGCGCAGCAGTTGGGCTTGTTTTTCACCTTCAGCTTTCAAAATCGAGGACTGCTTATCGCCTTCCGCTCTCAGAATCGCCGCCTGTTTTTCGCCTTCCGCTACATTGATCGCTGCCTCCCGGGTACCCGTCGACTCGGTCACCACCGCTCGCCGGATACGTTCCGCTGACATTTGCCGGTTCATGGCATCCTGCACTTCTCTCGGCGGGATGATCTCGCGGATTTCTACATTGGTGACTTTCACGCCCCAGCGCTCGGTGACCTCATCCAGGCGAGTGCGCAGCATATTATTAATGTGCTCGCGCTCGGAGAGCACATCATCCAGCACAATCCCGCCGATCACAGCGCGCAATGTAGTAGTCGCCATGCCCTGGGCAGCCGACTCGAAGTTGCCCACTTGCAGCACACTCTCCTGGGGGTCCAGGACTTTGTAATACCACAGGAAGTCAATTGATATCGGGGCGTTATCCTTGGAGATCGAAGACTGGTGTGGAATTTCTCGCACCTGCTCACGCAGATCAACCTTAACGGCCCGGTCAACAATCGGAATCAAGATGATGATGCCCGGTCCTCTGGCACCGACACAGCGACCCAGGCGAAAAACTACCAGTCGTTCATATTCTGCAACCACCCGGATAGCCTGGAATAAGAAGCCCAGAAGCACCAGGATGATGCCGCCGATAAGGCACAGAATCAGAGTGCCCTCACTAAGAAAATCCATGGTTCACCTCCTTATGAGTGAAAATCCGTTAAACAAGACACCAGAAGAGAGACACCGGCCCGATTTCAGCTTTGGTGCTCCTCCAGTGGTTCCACAATTAAAACGAAACCTTCCCGCTTCACAACACGCACCACACTGCCGTCGGATATGGGTTCGGTGCTGCGTGCGCTCCACAGCTCTCCAGCTACCTGGACAGATCCGTCACTATATATGTCACTCTTAGCCTCGCCAATCTGCCCAATCAAAGATTTCAGATCATGCACCGGGCGTTTGCGTTCAGCTTCTAAATACTTGGTAGCGGCGATCCAAAAAAATCCGGCCGACAAGCCGGAGACTACCAGCGCCAGGAACGGATTGACCGCCGGCTGCCACCAGGGGCCTTCAGCAAACAGGAAAGCGGAGCCAATTACCAACAAGGCTATCGACACTCCCAGCAAGATCAATGATTTCGATTGGCGCACAGACAGGATAAAAGCCACCACTCCCAGAAATAAAACAACCAGTGCCCAGTAATTAATTGGAATTTGTAGGGCGGCATACCCTGCCAGAACCAGAGCAATTAGCGCGCTGATCTCCAGGATGCCCGACCCCGGAGCCAGGACAGCCAGCAGCGCCAGTAAGACACCACCTGCCAGGAACAGGTATGCCACATTGGGATCCAACAAAATATCCATAGTTATCTCTCTTATCGCTACTTATCTAAATTTAATGGCTGATATCATTATACAACCTTTCTCCAGAGGGTAAAAATTTATTCACCGGGCGTGGTATGATTTGGGGCACATCAAACCTAAAAGGCATCCCAGTTATGAGAATAAGCCTGGCACTCGCACAGATCAATACTCGCCTTGGGAATGTGGAAACCAACCTGGATAAACACATCACCCTGGCCAAAGAAGCCCGCTCCCGAGGCGCCGACCTGGTGGTTTTTCCGGAGCTTTCATTGACCGGCTACGTATTGCAGGATTTAGCCCCGACAGTCGCCCACACGGCCTCCGCCGATGACCCAATTTTCGAACCGCTGCTGGAAGCCAGCCGCGATATCGATCTGGTGGTCGGCTTTGTGGATGAAGATCGACGGCATCGATTTTTCATCGCCGCCGCTTATCTTTCCCAAGGCAAGGTGGTGCATGTTCACCACAAAGTTTACCTGCCTACTTACGGGCTGTTCGATGAAGGGCGTTTTTTTGCCTGGGGCGATATGGTACAGGCTTTCGATACACGCTTTGGGCGGCTGGGGATATTAATTTGTGAAGACTTCTGGCATATCTCGCCTCCATATCTGTTGTGGCTGGATGGGGCTGACTTGTTCCTGCTGATGTCAGCTTCGCCGGGTCGTGGGCTGAGCACAGAACCACGCCTGGAATCGGCACGCTGGGTAGAGCGCATCAACCAGGCTTATGCCAGTGTATTCACTGCATTTGTAGCCCATACCAACCGGGTTGGTTATGAAGATGGGCTGAACTTCTGGGGTGGCTCGACTGTCTACGATCCAAATGGGGCATTATTAGCCAAGGGTGCCTACTTTCAGGAGGATTTGGTCATGGCGGAGGTTGACTTGAACCAGCTGCACCGCACCCGAGCACGACTGCCGCTGTTGCGGGACGAGCGCACCGCGCTGGTGCAGCGAGAAATCGGCCGCATATTGGGAGGCAACGAGGGATGATCGATCTGTCAATCAACTCGGAGCTGGCCCGGACGATCCTGACCGGGTTCATTCGCAGCGAAATTACCCGGGCAGGTTTTTCTCGGGCTGTGGTGGCTCTGTCCGGCGGACTGGATTCAACTGTATCCTGCTGGCTGACAGCAGAGGCGCTGGGACCACAAAACGTGCTGGCAGTGCGCATGCCTTACAAGACCTCCTCCCCCGACTCACTCGAGCACGCCCAACTGGTCATCGACACGCTAGGCGTGCAGGCGATCACCATCCCAATCACCGAGATGGCAGATCCACTGATAGAGCGCTTTCCGGAGACCGGACCGGTGCGTCGCGGCAATATTATGGCACGCTTGCGCATGATCATACTCTACGACCAATCCGAAGCCTTCCGGGGATTGGTGGTTGGCACCGGCAACAAAACCGAAATTCTGCTGGGGTACACCACCTTGTTTGGGGATTCGGCCTGCGCATTGAACCCGCTGGGTGATTTGTATAAGACACAGGTGCGTCAACTGGCACGTGACCTGGGCGTACCTACACCGATTATCGAAAAGCCGCCTTCGGCCGATCTATGGAAAGACCAGACCGACGAAGGCGAGCTAGGGTTCACCTACGCTGAAGTAGACCAGTTACTCTACCTGCTGGTTGATCAGCGCTATAACCCGTCAGACTGTGTTGCGGCCGGCTTTGCTGAGGGCTTTGTGCGTAAAGTCGTCGAGCGCATCCAGCGCAACCACTTTAAGCGCATCCTACCCCCAATTGCCAAGCTGAGCAACCGCACCGTCGGCTACGACTTTCTATACCTGCGCGACTGGGGAACTTAATGGGTTTGCGCGTCCCACCCGCACTGCACCACCGGCAATTTCGCTACCTGTGGATCGGTTTGATGATCTCCATCGCCGGTTCGCAGATGCAAATCTGGTCAATCTTCTGGCAAATCCGCACCCTGACCGACCAGCCGATCGCCCTGGGCGCGGTCGGATTGGCACGCATCCTGCCAATCATCGTTTTCTCTCTAATAGGGGGGGCATTGGCGGATACGGTCAACCGGCGCAAGCTGCTGTTTGTCACGCAGAGCGTGATGGCACTATCTGCCCTGGCATTGGCGCTGCTCACCATGACCGGCCAAATCCAGTTGTGGCATATTTATCTTCTCACGGCAATCCAGGCATTTGCCATCGCCTTTGACACACCTGCTCGGCAGTCCCTGGTGCCCAACCTGGTGCCAGCGCGCGACCTGCCCAACGCTTTCAGCCTGAATTCGATCGCCTTTCAAACCGGCGCGATCATCGGACCGGCCTTGAGCGGGCTGGTAATTGCCTATTGGGGGCAGGCTTATACCTATATTTTGAATGCAATCTCCTATGGAGCGGTAATCCTGGCGTTGGTGCTGATCGGGCAGGTGAAGCAGCAGAAGATCCCGGGCGAGCAAAACCGGGTCAGTCTGGCTGCGATTAAAGAGGGGATTCATTTCATCCTTAACCAACCAATCATCCTGTCTACCATGCTGATAGATTTCTTCGCCACCTTCTTCTCATCCGCCAATACCCTCATGCCGATCTTCGCCCGCGATGTATTGAATGTCGGGGTGGTGCAATACGGTTGGCTGTCGGCTGCGCAGTCGATTGGGGCTGTATCAGCGGCGCTGGTCATCTCGCAGCTCAAGGAAATTCGCCGCCAGGGGCCGGTTTTTCTGTGGTCGGTGATTGTCTTTGGATTGGCAACCATCGCCTTTGGGCTATCCAAAACATTTTTGATGGCGATGTTGGCGCTGATCTTCGTGGGGGCGGCGGATTCGGTCAGCACAATTATTCGCAACACGATCCGCCAGCTGCAAACGCCGGATTATATTCGCGGCCGGATGACCAGCATCAACCAGATATTCTTCATGGGCGGTCCGCAACTGGGCGAAATGGAAGCCGGGATCGTGGCGCAGATGTTCGGCGCGGTATTTGCTGTGGTCAGCGGCGGGGTGGGCTGTATCGTTGCAGTGACCTGGATCATGCGGCGCTGGCCGCAGCTACGCAGGTACAATGGCGATGAGCCGGTCCTGGCGGGCGCTAATGCCGTGGCGGATTGAGGGTGAGAGTTTATCAACTCGGCTGAAGCTCACCCCACTGCTCCATCAGGCGATCCAGCTCCTGCTGTACGCGTACATACTCTTCCCCCAGCTTTTGCACCTTACCCGGATCAGACGGTGGGTTTTCCAAGCGCAACCCCAGCTCGTGCAGGGTAGCCTCCATAGCCGCAATCAAACCCTCGATCTCCCGCAGACGCGCCAGGCGCTTGCGATCCTCCGGGTTGGAAGAGGCGCGCGACGGCTTTTGATTGACTGCGATATTCTTCATGCGGGATTCGGCTTCTGCTCTCTGTGCGTCTTGATACACCTTATATTCGCTGTAGGTTCCCAGGAAGACCTGCAGAGCAGTCTCGTCCGGAACAATTTCCCAAATCTGCGTCCCAAGGGCATCGATCAGATAACGGTCGTGAGAGACAAGCAGGATAGTGCCTTCGTAATCCTGCAACACTTCTTGCAAGATTTCCTGGGAAGGGATATCCAGGTGGTTGGTCGGCTCGTCCAGCAAAAGCAGGTTGGCATTGGTCAGCGCCAGCTTGGCAAGGGCCAGCCGGCCGCGCTCCCCACCAGAGAGGGTAGAGACCGGCTTAAACACATCTTCGCCGGTAAACAGGAAGCGCGCCAGGTAATCCCGAACCTCTCCCAGCAGCATGTGCGGAGCAATCAGGTCAATCTCTTCGACCAGCGTGTTACCGGCATTTAAGTCTTCATGCGCCTGGGCAAAATAGCCGATCTTCAGGCTGGCACCCAGGATCACTTCGCCATCCAGCGGAGGGAGCTTTTCCAGCAGTGTTTTCAGAAATGTAGTTTTACCGGCCCCATTTGGACCTATAATGGCAGCGCATTCGCCGCGCCGCAGCAGCAGGTCGGGGGCGCGGAAGAGCGGTTTGCCCTCATCGGCATAGCCAATTGCCAGGTTTTTGGTGCGCAATACCAAGTCGCCTGAACGGTGACCGGCTTTCAAGTTGATGTGCAGGCGTGGCGGGCGATGAGAGGGGGGTGGCAGGGATTTGATCCGCCGCTCTACCTCGGCAACATTCATTGTATGCGTGGAAATATCTGCCAAGGTGCTGACTTCCAGCCAGTTTTTGCTCTGCACAGCCGCGAAACCCAGGCTCTGGATGGCTTCCACTTCTCGACTCAAGCGCCGCAGCTTGCCCTTGGCCTGCAAGGTATTTTGCCCAGAGATGTTGCGCTTAATGTAATCCAACTCTTTGAGCAACCGCTCCATCTCAGCCTGGTAGATTTCCTGGGCGCGCTCCCAACGCTCTTGACGCTGCAGGACATAGGCGCTGTAATTACCCCGGTAAACCTGCATGCTCTGTCGATTCATCTCCCAGATGTGATCCACTACTTTATCCAGGAAGTAGCGGTCGTGAGAGACGATCAGCGTCGCCCCTTCCCATTGGCTCAAGTAACCTTCCAGCCATTCCACTGCTTCGATATCCAGGTGGTTGGTCGGCTCGTCCAGGATCAGCAAGTCCGGGCCGGAGAGCAGCAGGCGAGCCAGAACCGCACGCGTGCGCTGGCCTCCAGAAAGCTGTGGCAAGGGACGGTTAAAATCGCTGGCGCTAAATCCCAGGCCGGTCAGGGTTTGGCGAATGCGAGTTTCATAGGTATAACCGCCGCGCCGCTCAAATTCATGCTGGAGTTTCCCGTAATTTTCTAGCATATCATCCGAAGGCGCCTGACCCATCGCCGCTTCCATTTCAGTCAGCTCATTCTCCAGCAGGCGTAATGTTTCGAGAGCCAGCAAGCATTCTTCCCACAGGGTATGGCTGCCGGTTAACCCCGCTTCCTGAGGCAGATACCCTACAGTCAGGTCGCGCGCTCGGTGTACCGCGCCTGCGGATGGCTCGTCCAGCCCGACCAGGATGCGCAGCAGGGTGGTCTTACCCACCCCGTTGGGGCCGACAATCGCAATACGGGCGCCGTGCGGAATCGCCAGCGTAATCCCGGAGAAGATATCCACCGGTCCGAAAGATTTAGCCAGCCCAGAGGCGGTCAATAGAGACATAGCGAGACGATACTATTCATTACAGTTTTTTGATCGGCGCCAGTTCCTGGGCTTATGACGCAATTAAAAATTACGACAAAACGCCCTGGTAAGCAGGGCCATTATACCGTGATATAATCGCAAGGTTGTGGTCTAAGGATCACACAATCGGGTAACTTATATGGAAAGTATTGAAACAAAATCTACACAACTAAATTCTTCGCGCACCACCAAAACCCTGCGGATCATCCTAATCATTGGCTTTGGAATCGCCGCCATATTGGTCGCTTATCTGACCTTTGCAGCGGTGCGCGATTTTGTCGCTTCTTGGGAAATGACCAACCTGCCGGGGGTCTCGATCCAGGAAGTCAACCCGCCTGTAAGCAGTGGTGGGGAGGATTCCGGCGTCGTCAGCGATGTGCAGAGCCCCCTACAGCCCCCCAGTGGCCCGACTCCTGAGCCGTGGGATGGCGTGAAGCCCGTAACTGTGCTGGTGATGGGCCTTGACTACCGCGATTGGATCTCCAATGAAGGCCCGCCGCGCACAGACACGATGATCTTGTTGATGCTGGACCCGGTCAACCGCACCGCAGGGATGCTGAACATCCCGCGTGATCTATGGGTGAACATTCCCGGCGGCTACAATTATGGGCGCATCAACACCGCCTACCAGCTTGGCGAGGCGTATAAGCTACCCGGCGGCGGAGCTGGCCTGGCGATGGAGACTGTCGAGGAGCTGCTCGGTGTGCCGATCGATTACTACGCTCAAATTGACTTCAGTGCCTTCGAGCGCTTTATTGATGAACTTGATGGCATCTATGTAGAGATACCGGAAGAGATTGTGGTCGATCCCCTGGGTGATGACAACACCAAACGGATAAAGCCGGGATTAAAAAGACTGAGCGGCCCGGTTGCCCTGGCATACGCCCGCGCCCGCAAATCTGAAGGCGGCGATTTTGACCGGGCGCAGCGCCAGCAGCAAGTGATCCTGGCAATCCGTGATCGCATCCTGGATCTCAATCTACTGCCCACCTTGATCGCCAGGGCACCGGTGCTGTACTCCGAGCTTTCTGCCGGCGTCCATACAAACCTGAACCTGGACCAGACGATCAAGCTGGCCTGGCTGGCCTCCCAAATTCCGGAGGAAAACATCAAGCGTGGAGCAATTGGGGCGGATCAGGTGGCATTTGCCGTCTCCCCTGATGGCGAGCAGCAGGTACTCAAGCCAATTACCGAAAAAGTGCGCCTGTTGCGGGATGAGATTTTCACCAACAGCGGTCCTATCAGCCCGGCGGCTGCCAACGCCAGCCTGGAAGAGTTGGTGAAGGCTGAGAATGCCCGGGTGCGCATTCTGAATGCGACATACGAAGCCGGGCTGGCAACCCGCACGTCGGATTACCTGAAATCATTGGGTGTAAATGTCACTGAGACTGGCAATGCCGACCAGTATAAGATCGGCACGGAAATTACTTTCTACACCGGCAAACCGTACACGGTCAAATACCTGGTAGACCTGCTAAAAATTAATCCACTGCGGGTATATCATGTCAACGACCCGACCAGCCCGGTAGATGTCACTATATCTCTGGGTGAAGACTGGATCGTTAACAACCAGATGCCGTAAACCCAACATAACAAGCCTGGGACAGCCATCGGCGTTACTGCCCCGGCGCCTAGCCAAGTGCCATGTGCCCTGCGCCAGTATAACCCTGGCTTGCGTCGCATGGCACTTTTAATTTAGCAACAACATCTTAACTATTCGATCAAGCCTGATGGATACCCTCACCGGCTCGGTAGAGCGCATCACATACTACAATCCTGAAAATGGGTACAGCGTGTTGCGCCTGCGCCCAGATCGTAAAGGGGTTCCCGGCCTCAACCGCGAAGGTCTGGCAACCGTCACCGGCAACCTGCCCGAGCTGACAGCCGGCGAGTACCTTCGCCTGCAAGGGCTCTGGGCTAACCATCCCAAGCACGGCATGCAGTTTCAGGTTGAGATCTGTGAGCAAACCCTGCCGGCGACAGTGGCGGGTATCCGGCGTTACCTGGGATCCGGATTGGTTAAAGGTATCGGGGGGCGCCTGGCCGAGCGGATTGTCGATCACTTCGGCATTCTCACCCTGGAAGTCATCGAGCACGAACCCGAACGGCTGCGAGAAGTGGCGGATATCGGCCCCAAGCGCACCCGACTGATCGCCGCCGCCTGGGAGGAGCAGAAGCAGGTCAAGGAGATCATGCTCTTCCTGCACAGCTATGGGGTGAGCACCAACCTGGCCGTCAAAATCTACAAACAATATGGCAACCAGGCGCTGAGCATTGTCAAATCCGACCCCTACCGCCTGGCACAGGATATCTACGGGGTGGGCTTCAAGACCGCCGACCGGATTGCACAGGCGCTGGGCTTGCCCAAGGATCACCCGACTCGCCTGGAAGCCGGCCTGGTATACGTGATGCAGCAATCCACCGACGACGGTCACGTTTACCTGCCGCGCCCAGAGGTTGTGGAAAAAGCTGCCGGATTGTTGGAAACCGCCCCCGAGCTACTCCTGCCGGCATTGGAACGCCTGGAGGGCGCAGATCGAGTGCGCCAGGAAGTACTGCCCTTCCCACCCGGAAATGCACCCACAGAAGAACAGTTCGCAACCGATCACACAGCCGAGCAGCCGCTGGGGATGCAGTCAGGGATGGGCGGACCTGGTGCTGCCGAAGCTTCCGGCATCTATGGCTACCCGGCGGTCTACCTGACACCGTTGTACCACAGCGAGACCAGCGTTGCCCAGCAGATGAGCCGCCTGGCAGAGGTGTGGCCGACCCACTTGAGCGACCTGCCACCTGCTTTCATCGCTATCGACCCGCAGCTTTCCCCCGAGCAGCAAAGCGCCATCCGCACCGCCATCGGCCATCCAGTCAGTATTCTGACAGGCGGCCCTGGCACCGGAAAAACCACCGCTATGAAAGCGCTGATCGCGGCGCTGGAAAGCGCCGGTAAACGCTATGCCCTGGCCTCGCCGACCGGCCGGGCGGCCAAGCGACTATCCCAGGCTACCGGGCGACCTGCCAGCACGATCCACCGCCTGCTGGGCTTCTCCCCGGGAGAAGGATTTAAGTTCAATGCCGCCAACCCGCTCAGGCTGGATCTGCTGGTGGTGGATGAGGCCTCTATGCTCGACCTGTTGCTGGCGAACCACCTGCTCAAGGCGCTCGAGCCAGGCACACACCTGTTGCTGGTCGGAGACGTGGACCAGCTCCCCTCGGTCGGTGCGGGCGACGTACTTAGGGATGTGATCGCCAGCGAGGTAGCACCTGTCACACGCTTGAGCATCATCTTTCGCCAGGCAGCGCACTCCCACATCATCACCAACGCTCATCGCATCAACCAGGGGCAGATGCCGGTGTTCCCCAGTGTCGAT
>JAGDMX010000227.1 GCA_017860725.1 Chloroflexota bacterium
CACGAACGCAAAAATATTGCCATAACCATATCAGTACTGGCAATCGGCATCATTTTTCTTGTGACTGTATTTAATAAAGCCGGGGGTCAATTTTTACGGGTCAATGCAGAAAATAGAAATTTTGCCTTTTTCCCTTTGCTGTTTTTTGAAAAGCCTGCCCAGCAATGGTATTACAATCGCCCTCTCATCTCGCTGGTCATTTTTGCACTAGCGCTCCTGGCCACTTACTTGTGGGATAGAAGGAAATTTGTCTTACCATTCTCCTTGCTGACTTTCCTAGGTGGATTACTGGCTTTTTCATCTCTGTTCCTCAAGGGTGAGAGACCGCGCTATGCCATCAATATTGAGTTCTGGTTTATTATCTTGATGGCGGCGGGATTATTTATTGCAATCTTGATCGGCGAAACAATCCTAAAGGGCCGGTATCGATGGGCGGTTTGGATCATCCTGTTGCTCTTGTTCTGGAATTTCCCTCAGACATTTACCGCCGGCCTGTATGCCGAGTCAGGATGGCACCCGATCACGGATGAATATCACGCCGATATCGCCTCGGCGCTTTCATTTCTTAAATCCAATGCTGCTCAAGATGATGCTATCGTTACAACGATCTATGTGGACAGTTATGCCGACTTTTACGCGGAAGAGAGACTATCCGACGACAAATTGATCATTTATGATCACACTGACCCTCTTGGAAGTGAAAGTATCTACCGTGCTATGGACACCTATAAAAATGGCTGGATTGCCTTGGATTATCCGCGTGGTTTTTTGTGGTCCCAGCCGGTACCGCTGCATGATTTTGTGTATAAGGATAAGCAAGTTGAATTTTTGGGCTGGCATGGAGATGTGTACATCCTGAAATGGGATGGAGAATAATAATATTTATCGCTTGATGTGGTCAGGTTTTACCAATCCGAATTCTATTCCCCAAAAAAAGAGAGTAAAATTTATCCGTCGCACTCGCCCGAATTTTGGTAAACAGGAGCAGCCAAATACACCCGGCGCGCGATTATTATAGGTACTTCAGGAGCAGTTATGCCTTTTACACCTACTCGTGATCGAATAAATGCCGATGACATCGATACGGCCCCCAAGCGCAGGCCTGAATGGATCAAGGTACGCGCCCCATCAGGCGAGACCTACGAATGGCTACAAGACTTGATGCGCAGCAAATCGCTCCATACGGTGTGCGAAGAGGCGATGTGTCCCAACTTGGGCGAGTGCTGGGGATCAGGCACAGCCACGTTCCTGATGATGGGTGATATATGCACGCGTTCGTGTGGATTCTGTGATATCAAGCGCGGCCAGCCATCGGCATTGGACTGGCTGGAGCCCGAAAGGGTGGCGCAGGCGGTCAAATCCATGAATTTAAAGCACGCCGTGATCACCAGCGTCAACCGGGATGACCGTAAGGATGGTGGTGCACCGATTTTTGCAATGGTGATCCAGCGCATCCGCCAGCTGCATCCCGGCTGCTCGATTGAGGTGCTGATCCCCGATTTTAAGGGCAGCATAGAGGCGCTGAGGATTGTGATGAATGCCCGCCCAGAGATCTTAAACCATAACGTCGAGACAGTTCCGCGCCTGTTCAAGCAAGTACAGCCCCAGGATCGTTATGAATGGGCCGCTGCAACTTTAAGCAATGCAAAAAAGCTGGACCCGGAAGTATTGACCAAGTCAGGAATCATGCTTGGTTTGGGCGAAACGATGGATGAAATTAAAGCAGTGATGCGCGATCAGCGCAGCTGGGGTGTGGATATTCTAACTTTGGGTCAGTATCTGCAGCCCAGTAAGAAGCACCTACCCATTGCCCGCTATTACACACCGGATGAATTTGTTGAGCTTAAACGCTTTGGTCTGGAGATCGGATTCAAATGGGTCGAGAGCGGCCCGCTGGTACGGTCTTCTTACCGTGCTGCTGAACAGGTACGAGCATTGAGCGTGGTGCACCGCAAGTTGTATGGGCAGGCTCAATGAGGAGAGCAAAATGGATAAGGAGATCGTAATCCTTAGCCAGGGATTGAAGAAAAATTACGGCAGTGTTCAGGCGCTGCGTGGCATGGATCTGGAAGTGCATCGGGGGGAAGTATTCGGCTTTTTAGGTCCCAATGGTGCCGGGAAGACCACTTCTATTCGCTGCATGCTGGACATGATCCGGCCGAATGGCGGGACGCTGCGGGTGCTGGGGATTGACCCGCAAAAAGACCCGCTTGCTGTGCGGGCGAGAGTGGGCTACCTGCCGGGTGAGCTGCACATAGAAGGCAACTTCACCGTCGATGCAGCGCTGCGCTACCTGCACCGGCTGCGTGGCGCTAAGGCGGATTGGGATTATACCCGCCGTTTAGCTGATCGTATCAGCCTGGATCTTAAGATGCAGGTAAAAAACCTGTCGAAGGGTAATAAACAAAAGGTGGGCGTTATTCAGGCCTTAATGCACCGGCCTGAACTCCTGCTTCTCGATGAACCGACTTTTGGTCTGGATCCGCTGGTGCAGCAGGAAGTGCTGCGTTTGGTTGTGGAAGCCAGGGATGAAGGGGCGACCGTTTTCTTTTCGTCGCATATTTTGAGCGAGGTAGAAGCCATTGCTGAGCGGGCCGGGATCATTCGCTCCGGGGTGGTTGCACAGATCGCCTCGCTGATCAACCGCTCTTTGGGACGAGTCATGATCCGTTTCAAAACACCGGTAGATCGCGCCGGTTGGCTGCGACCATGGCGGGAATACTAATGGTGGCGAGCTTTTTTATCTCCGGCTTTGCGCGGCTGGACGAGAATTTGGAATCTGTGGCCCGGTTCTCTCCTATGAGCTATTATCAGGGTGGTTATGCTATGAATGGCATAAACTGGGAATGGATTGCGGGATTATTGGGTTTTTCGCTGCTATTTGCTTTGGTTGCCTGGTGGCTGTTCCAACGGCGCGATATCCGGGTGGGAGGCGAAGGCGGTTGGGGGCTGCCGAAGCTATCCTGGTGGCGAATCAAAGAACAAACGGCCTGAAGCCGAGGAGAAAATATGGATATTTTAGGGATTGATATTGGCGGATCAGGGATTAAAGGTGCCCTGGTCAATACCGAGTCCGGGAAAATTCTGGGAGAACGTGTGCGGATCGCTACGCCCTTGCCAGCCAAGCCCGAGCCAGTGGCGCAGGCAACGGCGGACTTGGTGCGCCGGTTTGACTGGCATGGACCCATCGGGTGCGGGTTTCCGGCAGCGATTCACCAGGGAGTGGCGCTGACGGCATCCAATATCCATAAAAAATGGATTGGGACGAATGCCGCCGAGCTGTTCAGCCGCGCAACAAATTGCCCTGTCTATGTGTTGAACGATGCCGATGCAGCAGGTCAGGCCGAGATGACCTTCGGTGCGGGGCGCGACCGGAAAGGTGTAGTGATCATCGTGACAATCGGCACAGGATTGGGGACAGCGCTTTTTACAGATGGATACTTACTGCCTAATGCCGAGCTGGGTCACATCCAAATCCGCGGCAGCGACGCTGAGCTGCGCGCCTCGGATGCGGCTCGCAAGCGTGCAAAACTCTCGTGGGCGAAGTGGACTTTGCGCTTTGATGAATATCTAAACACTCTGGAGCAATTATTCTGGCCCGACCTGTTTATCCTGGGCGGAGGGGCCAGCAAAAATCATGAAACCTTTATTCCCAAACTGACAGTTAAAGCCGAGGTGGTTCCGGCGCAATTTCTCAATGAGGCCGGCATTGTTGGGGCAGCGCTGGCTGCCCGTGGGAAGCTGGCCTGACCTTTTGGCATCGCTCCTATCATATACTAGGAGCGATGGCTGTTTAAACTCAAACCGCGCTCGAATTTGTCTGCCATCAAATCCTGCGCGGTCTTGAGTTAAGTAAGGAGAATGTAATGTTATTTTACCCATCTGGGTAAAAAGAGCATGAAGCTCAGATAATAGTTAAGTTAATGTCAAATAGGGATAAGGAAAAAAAGGGTGATAAACCCAAAAACCTTTTCTCCCGAATTCATCTTAAAGTTAAAGTGCACTCGATATTATGCCAGTGCAGATTTTAAATCATGTAAAGATAGAGGGCCAGGGCGCAGGATTACTAATTCTGAGCCGGTGCAGTCGACGACAGTGGATGGCTGTCCACCTGGAGTCTGTCCTCCATCAATGATCAATGGCAGGCGACCTGATAGCTGAGATGAGACCTGCCGTGCAGTTACAGTACTGGGTTGCCCGGAAAGGTTAGCCGAGGTAACGGCCAAGGGGCCGGATTGGCGCAGCAGCTCCAATGCCACCGGGTGGTTTGGCATGCGTACCCCAATCGTTGAGAGCGGCGAAAGATTGTCCGGCAGATTGGGGTGGCGCAGGACTACCAGCGTGAGTGGTCCGGGCCAGAAGCGCTCGGCTAATTGTTCTGCAACTCCGGTCATTTTTGCGGCGACTTGTTTCAAGGCGCTTGGCTCGCCAATCAACACGGCGATGGCTTTAGCTGTATCGCGACCCTTAACTACAAATAGTTTATCGATCGACAGTGGATTAAATGCAGAAGTACCCAGCCCATAGACCGTGTCGGTGGGGAAAGCTACCAACTCTCCAGACTTTAGATAGGCCAGGGCGCGCGGCAGAGCGCTGGGATCATCTGCAGTGACAATCTGGGTGAGCATAGGCGTGATGAAACTAGACTGGCAAGCCCCAATCCATACGTACTACAGCTAACTGCCCTGCATGCCTCGGTTTACTCTGTGGCGGGCGGCTCCTCCGCCGGTTTGGCTTCCTTGGACTGGATTTGAAGCTGGGTCATATAGTTCTTGATTTGAGTCTGTCCTTCTTCAATCTGTTCCTGGATCTCTTGCACAGCTTTGTTCCATTCGACAGAGGCACGCTTCACGGTGGCGTCTGCTTCCGAACGGATTTGCGCCCGCAGCTCCTCTCCAGACTTGGGAGCATAGAGCAGAGCAACAACGGCGCCGACGAAGGCCCCGGCCAGGAAGCTTACGATCGATACGGGTAGGATTTTGTTATCGGACATGTGGGATCACCTCGGAATTAGGATAACTTAATTCTAAAGGGAAAGGCTGGCTGTTGTCAATCATTTATTCCAGGTAACCCCCGCTCTATCGAAAAGAGTCAGGTACAATAGGCCCTGCTGTGACTCAAACAACTGATTCACATTCCACACAGACCCGTGGTTACCTGATTTGCCTGACTGCGACGGCGTTTTGGTCGACCACGGCGATTTTCATTGGTTACCTGAACACAAATTACGGGCTTCCGCC
>JAGDMX010000228.1 GCA_017860725.1 Chloroflexota bacterium
AAATGCGGATCTCTATACTATGACATACGATGAGGAGGCTTCCGGGCTTGACCAGGTCGTATATAGCCTAACCATGCCCTTCCAGATTGGGTCGATCATTAAATACCGCTACGAACGCCAGTCAGAAGCAGTTCGCGTGCTGGAGCATGTTGCCGACGGCAGCCCGGTGCGCTATCGATTGTTACACGCCAAAGACTCCTTCGAAGTGGCGGATACGGTCAGCCGCTGGACGGACACCTTCTTCGAATATCCCAAGGGGCGTATCATAGGTCAAGCAACCGATGCCGATACCGGGCAACCCATCCCAAATCTGCTCATCACGGCCGGTGGAGCCCAAACTCTTAGTGCGGCGGATGGATCGTTTGTCATTGAAAACCTGCCACCGGGTCTCCACAACTTGGTGGGTTATGCAATGGATGGTGCCTATCAGACATTCCAACAAGGCGCCCAGATTGCACCTGATTCCACAACTCCTACTCCGATCTCTATGAAGGCTGCACAGTACATCCCAGTCCATTTCCAGGTTACAGCACCTCCCGGAACACCTCCATTGATCCCACTGCGGATGGCCGGCAACCTGACTCAACTGGGCAACACATTCGGGAATCTAGACGGTGGTGTGAGTGTGCAGGCGACAAATATGCCTGCTCTGCAAGCCTTACCAGATGGAAAATACAGTGTGACCGTATCTTTGCCGATTGGGGCTGACATTCGCTATAAATACACCTTGGGCGATGGATTTTGGAATGCCGAGCGTAGCGAAGATGGCGACTTCCAAGTACGCCAGTTCTTGGTGAAACCCGAATCCACGATTATCGAAGATGTTATCGATAGTTGGTTTTCAGGCGATCCAACCTATTTGCAATTCGACGTGTCCGTTCCCCCTAACACGCCTGCGGAAGATTATGTATCCATCCAGTTCAATCCCCTCTTTGGCTGGATGCAATCTATTCCGATGTGGCAGCTAGGACCGAACCGTTGGGCGTATTTGCTTTTCAGTCCGCTTAATTTGCCGGGAGGGGTCAGCTATCGTTATTGTCGATCGGATCAATGCGGTAAGGCGGACGATTTGGCAACCCCGGGGGAGAGTGCAACCGGACGCCCGGTAGATATCGCCACACTGCCAAAAGCGGTAAAAGACGAAGTTACAGCATGGGTAGGCCTGGATGTAGACCCGGCTACTTTCCCAATTTTAGATGCGCCAATCACAGCCCGGCCAGTATTTACCACCGGGATCGAGCTCATCGCCGATTATCATCCATCCTGGAAGTACCTGATGCCTAATACAATCGACGCTCTCCAGGAATTAAATGCCAATACCCTGGTACTGGCGCCAACCTGGACCGCTATCGATAACGACCCGACCAGCCTGCGGGTCATCCCAGGGCAGGATGCCACCTGGCCTGACCTGGTGGAAGTGGTTAATTTAGCCCACGAAAGGGGCCTTAAACCGATTATCTTTCCTGGGATTCGTTTTCCTGATGGCATCGACGATTGGTGGAGCAGCGCCCCACGTGATTTTAGCTGGTGGGTAACCTGGTTTGACCGCTACCAGACCTTTGTATTGCACCATGCCAGCCTGGCTGCCCAGACAAATGCCGTAGCTTTTGTCCTGGGCGGTGAAGACATCAGCCCTGCACTACCTGATGGTGTGATGTCAGATGGCACGCCTTCCGGCGTGCCTGGGGACACCGAGCAACGTTGGCGAGATCTTATTGCCAAGGTGCGGGAAATTTATCCTGGTCCAATCTACTGGGCACTACCGTTTGGATCGGAAGCAGCGCATTCTTTGCAAGCTCCATCTTTCATAGATACGATGGATCAGGTCTACCTGCTATGGTCGGCTCCCCTGGCAGCGGAGACAACTACTCTGTTGATGGATCAAGAGGCGGAAGCAGTCCGCCTGCTGGACAGCGTAATCCTGCCGGTTCAACAGCAAGTACAAAAGCCATTCCAGCTCGCCGTGTCGATCCCATCGATCGATCTGCAGACACAATCTGATCAGTACAACCTTCTGTTAAGTGCCGCTGGCGCCCGCGAATGGATCTCTGGCTTTATCAGCCGGGGGTACTACCCCCCGGTTCGGCTTCAGGATGACTCTCCTTCGATCCACGGCAAACCGGCTGAGGCTGTTATCCAATATTGGTTTGGTGGTTGGAAAGCAGAGTCACCTTAATATTTTAACGTGAATTCAGAATAAAAGGATTTAGGATTCATTTTGGGCAGCTTCTTCGCCCAAAATGAATCCTAAACCTCTCTTTCGTTATTTAGTACTTTTGCTGGCTACAGGATCGCTCGGCGTTGACCAGCGATCTCAATCACTCGCTTCCAGCTTTTCACAAAGCTGCTTCGGAACAACAGCACTGGGCCAAAGTGTTCAAACTCTTCTACACTTAAACCGTCATCCAGGTAACCGACTCGGAAATCAGGTAGCTTCTCCATCAATTCATCGATCACATTCTGGGGGACCGGGTTAAACAAACGATAAACGACCGGTGGATCCTGTTCGATTAACTTATCTGCTGTCCCTTCCCAGTTGATGGTCACTACTACTTTTCCACCCACCATCTCGGTAAAATGATGCAGACCGCGTGCTCCACCACCAATGAATGTAGCATTGTAACCGCGTTCAACCAAAATGTTATACACTTTCCGGGCAACCGCCAGGCCGGCTTGCCAGAGAACATCACGCGAGATATCTACCTGATTTGCCTTTACATAATTCTGAAAATGATCATCGTAGATACCGGCGATGTGCGACATGTAGAACTTTGGCTTTTTACCGTTTTCCTTAGATAACTTCTCGTATGCATCGCAAATGGTTGTCATTTGTTTGACAGCAAATACTTCAGTAGCATTGAGTGGAACCCCAAGTGGTACCAATTTCCCCATCGCCTCAATCCCGGGTGCTGTTACAGGGATTTTACAACAGATATTCGGAGCAATGGGCCAATTAAAAAGCGATTCTTTGTAGATAACCTCGCCATCTTCGTCATGAATAGGATCCCCCTGAATGCTGACATAACCGTGCTCTCCATTTGACTTTTCAAATAGCGGTATAAACTTCTCCGCAATCGGCTTAACCATTTTTTGTTGGAAGAGGATTGCCGCTTCTACATCGTTGTCTGTCTCTTTTACGGCTTCATCCAATAATCCGAGTGCGTACTCTTTTTCCTCGGGATGATCGAGCATTTTTTGTGTATAGGAAGGGTTATGTGTACATCCTAAAGCTCCGTGTTCAAGAGCTAAGTCCGCCTGCCGTCGGGTAGGGTTGTTGATCCAGAACATGGTTGGTGATAAATCTTTTACTCGCTGGAAGTAGGGTTTCATTGCCAGAATCCTCCTTATGTTAGTCTTGGTTGTTATTAGAGATTAAAAATTCCTTGCCTGGTTGCTCGATCCGAACAATTGGATTTTTGCAGCCACAACAGCCTGCATCGCAGCGACCGACGCCTGCATCATATCAATCAGATCTAGTTTTACAGCTCGATCCAGACTGTTTTTGAGGGAATTAATGTAAGCATTGCGGACCTCGGTATTGACATTTATCTTACGGACTCCCAACTCAACCGATCGGTAAATTACCTCCTCTGGTAAACCTGAAGCTCCATGCAGTACTAAGGGAATATCAACCTGATGATGGATCCGCTCCAACCGAGGGAAATCGAGGTGAGGCTCTGTACGGTATTCGCCATGCACATTCCCAATACAGACAGCCAGCAGGTCGATGCCGGTTGTTCGGGAAAACTCAGCCGCCAGAGCGGGATCCGTCAACCTGGCCTCGTAATCCGCGACACTTAACCCATCTTCTGTCCCCGACAGCCGGCCTAATTCAGCCTCTACGAGAATGTTTTGTGTATGGGCTAACTCAACAATCTTGCGAGTGAAATCTAAATTTTGTTGATAATCCAAATGTGATCCATCAGCCATAACCGAGTTAAAGCCAAACCGTAAAGCGGTTTGAATATCAGCAATCGATGTGCTATGGTCGAGGTGTACAACGGCCGGCACAGAACTTTGCCGCGCCGCTTCAATGCTTAGGGAAACTAATGGAACGCCCCCATACCTTAAAGCGCTGGGGTGGAGCTGTAATATGACAGGACTATTTTCTGCTTCGGCAGCCGCAAATACTGCCTTGACACCCTCCATGTTGTATACATTAAAGGCTCCAATTGCATACCTCTCTGCTTGAGCGGCTTGTAGGAGGCGCGAGGTTGGCACAATCATCAGGCGTTTACCTTAACATGCAGGGACCACATTCCGTAATTTTCGAACAACATCCGCTAAGGTCTCTGCCGTTCCGACATTACCAGGAAAGACAATGTAGGGCATATTTTCATAACGAGTTTCTGACCCCAATTGCCAAACGGATATACCCTGGCAAATCTGGCCTAATACAATCGCGCGCTCAACACCTAACCCTTTCGTCGCGACATCGTGAGAGGTGATTCCACCCTTTGCAAGAATATAACGCGGGCGTACTCGAATCTTTTTTAGAATTTCGATTAATCCAGAAGAAACCAACTGGCCAATTTCTAGATTCCTTTCAGGGTCATCGGTTAGTACAAGGTCTCGGCTGGTATAAATTACTGTATCTTGGGAGCGCACTAAGGATTGGTCTGCTCTTGAGGCGATCGTATCAATTTCATCACGACGATTATGCTCATCGAGCAAATTATTCACATTTACTTCCAGCCTTGTGATTGGCTCTCGTTCAAATAATACATTCATTTGTTGGCTCGTTTTAGGAACATACGAGCCGATTAATAGCAATCCACCACCTGCTACCGGCATCATCAAATCCTGTGATTCGAGAAATGGATAAGGGGCAAGTCCAATTCGTATCGGGATAAATGATGCTGCCGTTCGATAAATATAACGCCGACCCATCGCTTCTGCTTGTAATAAACCCATTACCACGACTTCAAAGTCGTGGTAGCTGGCTGCATTAGCAATGATGACGCTGGCATGTGGTAAATCCATCAACTTCGCGTAAACTCTTTGTGGACCGCCCAGGCGAATATCCTCAATCGATATTGAGAATACGCTCTCCACCGGAATCTGGCCTTTGCTTTCCTCCTCTACCCAGTCTCGTAGATTCGAGGACTTGTACCCAAAGGTTCCATCTTGAGCATACACGGTTTTACCTGAGGGTACGAGCCATTCTCCTTCGACAACATACCCGCGTCAATCAATGCAGGCATCAGTATCCATGCATCAAAATCTGTATTTAAGCCCCTCTCCAGACTGTAGACCTCTGCTGGAAAATGACCACGTAAGGTCGAGTCGCCCCGGCTTACTACCGCAATCGAGCGTCCGCATATTCGAGATGATGCGGATAAGTTGTGCCCAATCTCGTATCCAATCTGTTCGGCCTCGGTACCCAGAAAACTACGTGAATTGGTCAGAATGAAAAATGCAGGATAATTGTTTTTGAGCTCGGAGTTTAATGCCTCCACTGACCAATGAGTTAAGACTGGAATATTACGAACCGTTTGCGACCCGGTAGGATCATCGTCCAATA
>JAGDMX010000229.1 GCA_017860725.1 Chloroflexota bacterium
TGAGGGAACTCATCCAATCCAAACAGACGGTTGGCAGGGTTAAATGCCAGCGCCCCCAAACCCAACCCGGCAACCTTGAGAAAATCACGGCGATCCAATTTTTTCGACACGAGTCCTATCACCTGGCAGGCGCAGCCGCTCAGGCCTCCATCACTTCCACATGCGTGCTGGCCTCGCCGGATACGGTAATATCGACCATACCGGGGTCATAAGGAACGGCCGGTTGCGTCCAGCGGAAAACCCACTTGGCGTCTTCCGGCATCACATTGACACAGCCATGCGACATGGTATCGCCAAAGTTGTTATGCCAGAAAGTAGAATGGATAGCCACGCCACCGGTGGCAAAGATGATCGACCAGCCAATCCCGGGCAGGTCATATCCTGCACCCGTAGTCCCGCCGCTCATCTGCAAGGAGATGTACTTGCGTGTCACCAGGTGCTCTCCCACCGGAGTCGCCCATTTATCGACCAGGTTACCGTACATATCGTACTTGGCGCCCGTGGATACCCGGCAGAAATAGACTTCCGTATTGCCCTCGTAGCACGAGAGTGTCTGGCGGGTGACGTCAACCACGACGCGTTTGTCTGCCACCTCCGGGGAGATCGGAGCCATCTCTTCCGACGTTAGCGGTCGGAATGCCTCTGCCGACGCCCACAAAAGATCCACGCCGCCATAATAATTGGGATTAACCCGGTATTGAACCTGGTTCTCAGTCGTTCTCCGAATTTGATCTACCCAAAACACCTGCCCATAATACAGGCGAATGGGCATTCCCTCATCAACCTTGGCCTCCACCCAGGAGTTAGAGGTCGGCTCATTCTGCAGGATGACGTCGACGTAGGGAATGGTCACTTCGACCCACATGCCATCGCCAATGCTGCTCTCCTGGAGCTGCTGCACCGGCTTGTTTGGCAAATTGCGCACCGGCTGCAGTAAGGGGCTATAGACATAACCGTTGCTGGTTTCGACCCAGCGCTGGTTATTGAATACATACGATGGCGCTTCACCAACCAACTCCCGCACCCAGGGGATCACGTAATCCTCGTAAAGGACTTCCACCGTCTGGCTATCCAGGTTGGGGCGAGCTTTGACCTCCAACATGCCCTTGGTCACCCGCCCCAGCAGGTCGGCCTGGGGAAATTCAGGCAGGACGGCCAGGCGGCTCAATGAGCGCGCATACAAGCCGCCCAGGCCCAGGGCTGCCAGCTTGAGAAAGTCACGGCGGGAAAGAGAGCTATGATTCATCCGGCTTGAAATTGCGCAGGCGCAGGCTATTGCTCACCACAAAGATGCTGCTGAAAGCCATAGCGCCGGCCGCCAGCATCGGGTTCAAAAAGCCCAACGCCGCAGCGGGGATCAGTATAACATTATAAAAGAAAGCCCAAAATAAGTTTTGTTTAATCGTGCGCAAGGTGCGGCGCGAGAGAGAGATGGCGCGCGGCACACCCCGCAGGTCGCCGCTGATTAATACCACCGGAGCAGCAGCCATGGCCACATCGGTGCCCGTTCCGATAGCAATGCCGACTTCTGCTTGGGCCAACGCCGGGGCATCGTTGATGCCATCGCCGACCATCGCCACCACTTCATCACCGGCCTGCAAGGACTTCACCTCAGCAGCTTTATCACCGGGCAGCACTTCCGCCAGGATGGTATCCACGCCAACCTGGCGCGCAATCGCCTGGGCGGTTTCCCGGTTATCTCCGGTGATCATCGCTACTTTCAGCCCCATCCCATGCAAGCTCTGGATAGCCTGAAGAGAGCCATCCTTGACGGTATCGGCAATCCCAACCACACCCAGCACCTGCTGGTCAACCGCCACCAGAACCGCTGTTCGAGCCTGGTTTTGTAACCTTTCCATATCCGCCTGCAGGCCGTTGAGCGGCAGATTGCGCTCCTGCATCATCCTGAGGTTGCCAACCAGCACCTGCTTACCATCAACTTCGGCTCCCACCCCGTACCCGACCTCGGCCTGGAAACCGGATGGTTGGCTCAGAGCCAGGTTGTATTCTCCGGCCTCAGCCACGATCGCCTCGCCCAGGGGGTGCTCGCTGCCTTTTTCCACCGAAGCGGCCAGTCTCAGGATTTCTAATTTCATCCCTTCTCGATCACCGCTGCCATTGGCCACGATCACATCGGTCACCGATGGCTGCCCGCGGGTAATCGTACCGGTCTTATCCAGCACGACGGTCGTAATCCCGCCGGCGCGCTCTAGCGCTTCGCTGGACTTGAACAGCACACCCATTTCAGCGCCCTTACCGGTGCCGACCATCACGGCGGTCGGAGTCGCCAGGCCCATGGCGCACGGACAGGCGATCACCAGCACCGCGACGGCGTTGATCAATGCCCGGGTGAAATCGCTTGTCCCCGGGCCAAAGATCCAGGGAACTACGAAATACCAGACCAGGAATGTCAGCGTGGCAATAGCGATCACCACCGGTACAAAAATTGCCGACACCCGGTCGGCCAGCTTCTGGATCGGAGCTTTACTCCCCTGGGCTTCTTCTACCAGGCGGATGATCTGGGCCAGGGCAGTCTCTTTTCCGACGCGAGTGGCCTCGAACTTGAGCATCCCCAGCTTGTTCAACGTTGCTCCGATTACCGGGTCGCCGGGACCTTTCTCAACCGGCATGGACTCGCCAGTCAGCATCGATTCATCGATTGCTGAACGCCCCTCCACGACCACCCCGTCCACCGCAATTTTTTCGCCAGGACGCACAAGTACCAGGTCGCCGACCAGCACCTGATCGACCGGTACTTCCAGCTCTTGCCCATCGCGCACCACGCGCGCCGTCTTGGCCTGCAGGCTCATCAGCTTTTTTATCGCCTCGCTGGTGCGCCCTTTGGCGCGCGCCTCCAGATACTTGCCCAGCTTGATCAGGGTGATGATCACCGCCGAAGTTTCAAAATAGACATGACCATCGAATAACCCAAACAGCACCAGCACCGAGTAGAAATAGGCCGCCGAGGAGCCCATGGCGATCAAGACATCCATATTGGCGGATTTGTTGCGCAGGGCTTTGTATGCGCCGACATAATACTGCCGGCCAACATAGAATTGAACCGGGGTCGCCAGTACGAACATCAGCCAATTTGCCCAGGCAGCGTGCCCGATTGAATGTGGCAGCAGGTTGAGATCACGCGCCATTGAGAATAAAAACAGCGGCACGGTGAATATTAACCCTATGATCAGATCGCGGCGCTGCTGGTCGATCTCTGCCTGACGGGCTTTTTGTTCGGCATCTTCTGTCTCGCCACCGATTTCCACCGCCTCGAAACCTGCCGCCGCGACTGCCTGCCGCAGATCGGATTGACTGACTACGGTCGGGATATAGCGCACGCGGGCGCGCTCGCTGGCCAAGTTTACCTGCGCCTCCAGCACACCCTCTAGCTGGCTCAGGCTTCTCTCCAGTCGGCGGGCGTCGTTATCATCGCTCAGGCGGCGAATCATCAGGTCGGCTTCACCTGTAGCGACGTCATAGCCGGCCCGTTGGATGCGCCCGATCAGGTCGGTGACGGTCACCAGGGAAGGGTCGAACTCCACCGAGGCGCGCTCCGAGGAAAGGTTTACCAGAGCCACCTCGACCCCGTTCACCTTCTTCAAGTTGCGTTCTACTGTCGCCACGCAGTTGGCACAGGTCATGCCTGTGACAGGCAACGTGACTTGCTTCGTCTCAGCCATTTCTTACTTTGTCAAACCGATATAGTTAACGTCAGTTCGGGATAAGTAAAAGAGGTGTTTTAGGTTTATCTTTTATCCCGAATTTACGTTAGTTAGTTGGCAGCCGGGTAATTGATCTCTGCCAGCAGCGACTTAATTTGCTCTTCCGTTGCAGGAACATCGAACGTGATGGTGGCAGTGCGGGCAGTCTGGTCAGCCGAAACCGAAACCACACCGGCCAGATCACTGACCTCGGACTGAATCGTATGCACGCAGTGCCCGCAGGAAATATTGGGGATTGAGTAGGTTACAGTAGTCATGGGTAGTCTCCTTGTTGTCTTTTTGTAAAATGTACATTTGATACTTAACGTCAGTTCGAGATAAGGAAAAATGGCGCGTTTTGGGTTTATTTTGGATGGCTCCGCCGCCCAAAATAAACCCAAAATCCTTTTATCCCGAATTAACGTTTCTTAGCTTAATATCTACACCTTGTTGGCAGCGTCAAACACATCGGCAATCTCTTTTAGAACTCGTTCGCGCTCCATAGGATCCTCACCGCGGACTGCGGTGGTCAGGCAGGAATTCAGGTGCTCCTCCAGGATGATACTGGTGACTTTATTGAGAGCAGCCTGGGCGGCTTGTATCTGCCGGATGACATCGATGCAATAAGCTTCTTCATCCAGCATGCGCTCGATGCCGCGGATGTGACCTTCCACGTTTTTCAAACGGTGGATTGCATTTTCGTGCTTCATCAGGTAACTTGCTCCTTGGTAATCAACCATCCTATACCCCCCCCAGGGGGGTGGGGTGTAATAATTTTACCTTCGGGAGCCATTTCTGTCAAGGAAAGGATTCGGGGTACTCTACATCAGTGTCCCATTCCCCTACCGCCTCAGTGGTTCACTTCAATGCATTATCGAACGCCTGTCGGAACTGCTCTTCACTGACCATGCCCTGCCATTGCTGAAGCACATTCCCTTCTTCGTCAAGCAGAAAGAGATGGGGTTGTACTCGATAGCCTAATTCCTGTTTGAACGCGTCATTTGCAGGGTCGTCAATATCCAGATAGGTGAATTTCATTTGATCGCCATACTCTGCTTCAAGCCCATGCACGATGGGCGCCAAAGATCGGCAGGTCGTTCACCAAAAGGCGAAAAACTCAACGAGCTGCACATCCCCCGAAGCCAGCGTGACAGTGGATGGATCAGTGGCATGCAGCTCGGTCTTTACGGTCTTGGTCGGCGCTACGACGATTGTTTCAGTCGGGTAGGCAGGGGATCGCTGCTCTGTGGGAGCCGGATAGGGTGGCATTGTCGGCGCTACCTGTCCGACCTGGGGAGCCGGGTAAGCACCTGATGGAGCTGGTTGCACTGACATGACCTGACCCGGCTGGGGATAAGCCGTACCCTGGACCGATTCGACTGCAACCGGTGTATCTTCTGCGGATCGTGGCGCGGTGGCAGTGACGGGAATGGTCTTGACACTCGATTCCGCGGTACTGACTTCAGGGCTGACCTCCG
>JAGDMX010000037.1 GCA_017860725.1 Chloroflexota bacterium
TCTGCTCCGTTAAAGTAAACCGCTGACCGGTAGGCACTGTAGGCCTGGGCAACTCCCTGCGGGTTGTAGATATTCGTGTCAACCCAACCCTGGGGATTGTAATAATTGATGCGGTAAGCCCACCACCAGTCCAAGGCTTCGGGATGGAAGTTCTCGTAATACAGCCGTTCGCTATAGGTGCATAGCGCTTCGTCCAGCCAGGGCTCGTTGGCTTGATCGTTGCCTACCAATCCATAAAACCACTGGTGGGCGGTCTCGTGGGCGGCAATTGCTATCAGGTATTCTCCTGGGGTGCCGGTATACAGGTTATAAAAACCGTTGCTCAGGAAATACAGGCCATCATATTCCATGCCATCCAGGAAATCCGCTTCAACCACACTGAGAGTGCGGTGTGGATAAGGACCAAACAACCGGCTATACAATTCCACAGCCTGGGCGGTGGTTTGGAGGGCGGCTTCACCGCCTTTGAGGTGGATGGGGAAAAAGTAACTGGTGACGGTGACATCCCCGGCCTGCACCGTTTGCATTTCATACTGGTGGCTGACAGACCAGGCAAAGTTGCGCGCCGCCTTATGCTGGTAAACATACCATTCGCCTTCCTGGGTGGCGACAGAACTGGCGGCAATCGTGAGCGGCGTTCCGGAAGCCTCCAGGCGGATGCGGACATCGAAGTCCGCCATCTCGTAGGCCAGATGCTCGCCGTAGTAAGAAGCCGGGTTGACCAGCCAGCCCTGACCGGGTAGATAAGGCGGGATGAAGGGATACCAATCCACCAGGTTGGTTTGCCGGTCGGTGTAGCCGAAGGGAATGGGGCGGATGCCGGGATCGGGGACCGGCGATGGCAGGCGCAGCTGGTAGGCAAGGGAAATCCCAATGCGTTCGCCCGGCTGCAATGGTGCGGGAAGCGGCAGGTGTAAAGTCTGACCTTCGACTGTGGGGGTGATAGCCTGACCATCTAACCAGGAAAGGCTAGTGAGATTAAATACTCCTGAAAAGTAAAGCGGCTCGACCATTAATACCAGCTCGGTGAGCTCATCCGGGCTATTGTTGGTGAATTCGATCTGCTGTTCGACGGTGAGCAAGTGTCCCCAGTAGTCCAGGACGGCCGACAGAGTGTAGCGGGTGCGCTGCTCTGGGGGCGGCGTTGGCGTTCGTGTCGGAGCAGGAGTGGGTGTGGCGGTCGCTGCCGGCAGGGGCGGAACATCGGCATTATGAGTAGCAGTTACGAATGGAAGGTCGGCGGGAGTTTGCACACTGCCCGGAGAGGCACAAGCGACCAGGGCTAGCAGCAGGACCCAGGACAGGATACGGCTGGCGGTTTTCAAGCCAGGCATAGCGCTATAATTTTTCCTTGATCTTGCACAGGCGCTCGCCGGCCTGGAGGAGGGTCTCATCGCGCTTGGCGAAGTTGAAACGCACCAGGTGGCGCACGGGTCGATTGAAAAAGCTCGAACAAGGCACACCGGTCACGCCGATCTCTTTGGCCAGCCACAGGCAGAATGATCTATCGTCATTGAATCCCAGGTTGGAGATATCCGCCAGCACAAAACAGCCGCCCTGGGGGCACAGGTAAGGCAAGCCGGCTTGTTCCAGGCAGGATATGAACAAGTTGCGGCGGCGGGTGTAATCCGCTTGAAGCTGGTTGTAGTAGGCATCCGGCAGGGTGAGGGCGGTAACCGCCGCTTCTTGCAGCGGGGCAGGGGCTCCAACGGTCATGTAATCGTGGACTTTGCGAATGCTCTGGGTGACCGCCGGGCTGGCGATGGTATAGCCCAGCCGCCAGCCGGTGATAGAGTAAGTCTTGGATAGCGAGCCGCAGGTGATGGTGCGCTCGAACATGCCGGGCAGGGCCGCAAGATAGGTGTGGTGGTGTGGAGCATAGACGATATGCTCGTAGACCTCATCCATCAGCACAAAGGCATCATACTCCTGGGCCAGCGAGGCTATGATCTGCAACTCTTCCAGAGAGAAGACCTTGCCGCTCGGGTTGGCGGGATTGCACAGCACCAGCGCCTTGGCGCCCTGCTGGAAAGCCTTTCTCAGCTCGTCCCCGTCCAGGGCAAAATCCGGTGGGTCTAGCGAGACATAGACCGGAGTCGCTCCGCACAGCAGTGCATCCGGGGCGTAATTCTCATAAAATGGGGAGAAGATAATGACGCGGTCGCCGGGATTACACACGGTATGCATGGTGGACATCATCGCTTCGGTACCACCGCAGGTTACCGTGATATGATCCGGGTCGATCTCCAGGCCTGTGAAGCGTGACTGCTTGTTGGCCAGCGCCTGGCGAAAGCGATGCGATCCGCAGGTGAGGGCATACTGATTATGTCCGGACTGCAGGGCGGCGACCGCGGCGGCAATCAGCTCGGCAGGTGGATCAAAGTCCGGAAAGCCCTGGGCCAGGTTGATGACGTCATACCGGCTGGCGAGGTGCGCCATTTCGCTGATTGGAGAGTCAGGGATGCGCTCCATGCGAGAAGAAATGGTGGGCATGTTAAGCTCGCATCTCCTCGCGTACTTTATGGTAAAGCGTCTCAGCCTTCAGCTCTCCCAGAGTGTAACACGGGGCGTGCAGGTGGTCTGCCAGGTTTTGAGCCAGCCCCTGGTCGAAGGCGGCATGTTCCATGTTGATGACTACGCTGCGGATTTCATCATCGGCGATCTGCTCGGCGATGCGGTTGGATTCCTCCTGGGGAGGCAGGGTGGACATGGATACATTGCCGGCGCCATCGGTCAGCAGGATGATCAGAGGCATGACATCCGGGTGCAGAACGCGCTCTTTGGCTACTACCTCGTAGGCCATAAAAAGGCCGGCAGAGAGCGGTGTTTTGCCGCCCACCGGGATATCGGCCAGGGCGCGTTGGGCAAGCTGCACTGAGTTCGTTGGGGATAGAACCAGCGTCGCGCGATTTTTCTGGAAGACTACCAGTCCTACCCGGTCACGGCGCTGGTAGGCATCGGTGAGCAGGGACAGAATAGCGCCCTTAGTGGCCTGCATGCGCTCTGCCACTGCCATTGACCAGGATGCATCGACCACGAAGAGAATCAGGTTAGCTGCCTTGCGCACCCGGATTTTGCGCTGAAAGTCAGAGGTTTGGATAGCAAAGGCCACGCGTTTGCGCATCTCCTGGCGCTCAACCTGATATGGGGCGGCAGCGCGAATAGTAGCGTCGAAGGCCAGGTCGTCTGTACGGCCTTGTGCCGGGCGGGCCTGGATATAGCGGCCGCGTTTGCGCTCGGTGCGGGTGCGCGACCGGCGCCCACCGTGGCGGCGGGTAATTTTATCCAGAGGATTTTCGATCTTGCGGGGTGCGAAAACCTGCCCGACCTTAACCTTCTCGCCGCCTTCCCACCAGTTGGCGCTAAGTGTGTCGAAAACCTTTTGAGGGGCAGGCTCGGCCGGGGTCTGGCTAGATTCCTCGGCCTGAACCTCCGTCGTCATCCCTTTTTTTTTTCGTCCGAGGGTTGGTCGGCGGGCGTAGGTTCCGGCTCGCCGGTATTGGCTGCAGCTCCCTGCAACTGCTCAATGCGCTCCTGCAAGTCTTCCATGGACATTTCGGCCTGATGGAAGGGACCGCGCCTGATGCGATGCGGCAGGGCTAACTCAGCCGCCAGGGCAATGTCTCGCTCGGTAATGGCCTGGTGCCCTTCGAAAGCGGCATGGGCGCGCGCCGTCTTTAAGATTACCAGGTCGGCCCGGTGACCGTCCACATTCATAGAAGATGTCAGGGCGGCAATTGAGAGCAGGTCGCGGTTGGTGTGTGTGACTTGATCTACCAGGGAGCGGGCCTGCTCGATCTGGTGGGAAAGCTCAGCTTCCCTGGGCTCCCACTGCTCGTAGAACTGGTCGTGATCCGCCTCAAAGGACAGGTTGCGCTGCATAATCAGGACGCGTTCGCGGGCATCGCGAATGCCGCGGATTTCGACCGAGAGAGCAAAGCGATCCAGTAGTTGAGGGCGCAGGTCGCCTTCTTCAGGGTTCATTGTCCCCACCAGGATGAAGCGCGCCGGGTGGGCAAAGCTGATGCCCTCCCGCTCGACAATATTGATGCCCATCGCAGCCGAGTCGAGCAGCAAGTCTACGACATGGTCGTCCAGCAGGTTGACTTCGTCGATATAGAGCAACCCCCGGTTGGCAGCCGCCAGCACACCGGGCTCGAAATGGCGCTCGCCTTTCTGGATGGCCTTTTCGATGTCCAGGGTGCCCACCACGCGATCCTCCGTTGCGCTAACCGGCAGGTTTACAAAACGGATGCGCCGCTTACCGGTTTCCAATTCCTCACCGCGTGATACCTGCTCCTTAACCCAGTCCGACCAGGTATTGGGGGTATTCGGATCGTCATTGAATGGTGAGTCAATGAATACTTCGATTTGAGGTAGCAGGGCTGCCATGGCGCGGGCGGCCGTCGATTTGCCTGTCCCGCGTTCACCGCGGATCAACACACCCCCAATGCGGGGATCTACGGCGTTTAATACCAGGGCGCGCTTCATGCGTTCCTGTCCTACGATAGCAGTAAATGGATAAATAGGCGGCATAAGTCTCTCGTTCGCTTACTCTCCAGCACATAATCTTATCACAAAGGTTGCCAACTAGCCTTTTCACCTTTATAATTGGATGCGTTATCTTAATCAACAATCGGAGCCAGTTTTAATTATGGAACAGCAAAATGCCCTTGTTGGGCAAGAGGTTGAACCCGCCGGCACCCAGACCGGCAAAGCCCCATCCGAAGCAGCTCCCGCACCGGAGTCTGCCTCGATGGAATCTCTCTTGGAAGAGCAGGGTCTCAGCCTGGATTTTCCAACCCAGGGCGAAATTCGCCAGGGGGTCATCGCGACCATCCGAGAGAATGAAATCCTGGTGAGCATTGGCACCAAGTCAGAAGGTGTGATCTCCGGGCGTGAGCTGGAGTCGATCGCATCTGAGGAGCGTGCCGCCTTCGAAGTCGGGCAAAAGATCCCGGTATTCGTGATCTCACCCGAAGACCAAAATGGCAATGTCGTCCTTTCTTATGTCCGCGCCCGTGAAGAGAAGGATTGGGAGGATGTCCAGCTATTGCTGGAAGGCAATGCCGCATATGACAGCAAAGTCATCGGGTACAACAAGGGCGGTCTCATCGTCCCTGTGGGCAACCTGCGCGGCTTTGTACCTGCTTCCCAGATCAGCTTGAGCCGCCGTTCCGGTTCTGGACAGTCAGAATCACCAGAGCAGCGCTGGGCCAAAATGGTCGGCGACCCGATTAAAGTGCGTGTGATCGAAGTCGATCGTGAGCGTCGGCGCTTGATTCTTTCGGAACGGATGGCGCTGCAGGAGACCCGCGAGACGCTGAAAGATCGCCTACTGGATGAACTACAAGAGGGCACCGTTCGTAGCGGGCGTGTCACCAGCCTGGCAGAGTTTGGCGCGTTTGTCAATATCGATGGTGCTGATGGACTGGTGCACCTGTCCGAGATTTCCTGGGAACGCATCCAGCACCCCAACGAGGTGCTCAAGGTAGGACAGGAAGTTCAAGTAAAGGTGATCAGCGTGGACCGCGAGCGCAAGCGGATTGGGCTGTCCATCCGCCAGTTGTTGCCCGATCCCTGGACACAAAAGACCTCCCATCTGAAAGAGGGCATGCTGGTGGAAGGGACGATTACGCACCTGACCAAATTCGGCGCTTTTGCCCGCCTGGACGACGATCTGGAAGGCTTGATCCACCTGTCTGAGCTCAGCGAGCAGCGCATCAATCACCCGAAAGAAGTCGTGCGCGAAGGAGATGTGGTCACTTTGCGAGTGATTAAAATCGACCCGGAGCGCCGCCGCATCGGCTTGAGCCTGCGCAAAGTGGACTCGCCGGCTTACGCCGACCTGGATTGGAAAATGGAGCTGGCGGGTGAGGTCGAAAAGGTTGCTGGCAACGAGCCCAGCCTTGAAGAAACCGAAGTGTCCTTCGTATCTGCAGAGTACGAAGAACACGAAGTGGCCGGAGAACCAGAAGAGTCCTTTGTACCCGAGGTTCCCGAAGCAGTTGAAGAGTCGCCTGCTGAACAGAGCAGGCGCGGTAACCTGGAGGAAGTCGAAGGGATCGGACCGGTATACGCCGCCAAGCTCAATGAAATCGGCATTATCACTACCGACCAGCTCCTGGAAGCCGGTGCGACACCGGCCGGACGGGATGATCTGGCGGAGAAGAGCGGTATCAGCGGCAAGCTGATCCTGACCTGGGTCAATCACTGCGACCTGTTCCGCATCAACGGTGTCGGACCGCAGTATGCCGAGCTGCTTGAAGCGGCCGGTATCGATACTGTGGTTGAGCTGGCCCAGCGCAATGGAGAGAACCTGCACGCCAAGCTGGCAGAAGTGAACGAGGAGAAGAATCTGGTCAACCGGCTGCCGGATCTGGAAAGCGTAGAAGATTGGATTGGGCAGGCCAAGGAACTGCCTCGTGCGGTAAACTACTAGGAATCGAATCTATGGTCGGGTGAAATCTCACCGGGCCGAATCAAGCATTACCTTGTTGTGTAGAAGGGAGCACACCTTGCGGTGTGCTCTTTATCTTACCAAGACCCTAAGAATTGTATTAATTTAATCGGTCAGGATACCCGAAAAGAATTGACTCTTGACAAACTCTGGTAGAATCCGAATGGGAAAAAAGGTCTCATCATCCGGGAAAAGATTAAGGGTAGACCCGAATTGGAATGATCCTGACCCCAAACATTTGAAGGTACTGTACGAATTGCAGGAGGAGTACCGTGTCTAGCATGGAACGTTTTACACAGCGGGCGCGCCGCGTTCTCAGCCTGGCACATCAGGAAGCTGAGCGCATGCGCCATAACTATATCGGGACAGAACATCTGCTCTTGGGATTGATCCGGGAGGAAGGTGGAGTAGCCGGGCGCGTGCTGCGCGAGCTAGGGCTGGAGGTCGCGCGCGTGGAGGAAATGGTCGACCGCCTGACCGGTCCCGGCCAGCACCGGGGAGGCAAGCTGGATCTATCACCCGGTACGCAACAGGTGCTAGAGTACGCCGTGGAAGAAGCCCGGCGTATGGGACACCACTACATTGGAACCGAACATATCCTGCTCGGTTTAGTGCGTTACGGGGAAGGGGTAGCCTTAGATGTGCTGCGCAAGATGGGCATTACCCCCGAACAGATTCGCCGCCAGACTCGACGGGTACTTCAAGAAAGCAGCGCAGCGCGGCGGACCGGCGGCACCCCCGAGCAGAAACCAAGCACGGCCCGCTCCGAGCAGGCCAAGGCTAAGACACCCATGGTCGACCAGTTGGCGACCGACCTGACCTCCCTGGCAGAGGAAGGCAAGCTCGACCCTGTTGTGGGTCGCCAGATGGAGATCGAGCGGGTCATCCAGGTCCTGGCGCGGCGAACGAAGAATAACCCGGCGCTGATAGGCGAGCCCGGCGTTGGCAAAACCGCCATTGTGGAAGGGCTCGCCCAGCGCATTGTGGAGGGTGATGTACCCGCCCCACTGCTGGACAAACGCGTGCTTCAATTAGACGTCGGTTCGCTGGTCGCTGGGACGATGTATCGCGGCCAGTTCGAGGAACGCCTGAAGCGCGTGATTGACGAGCTTAAAACCTCGGGCGCAATCCTGTTTATTGATGAAGTACATATGCTGGTCGGCGCCGGTGCAGCCGGCTCGTCGGTGGACGCGGCCAATATCCTGAAACCGGCCCTGTCGCGCGGCGAGCTGCAGGTGATCGGCGCCACCACTCTGGACGAATACCGCAAGCATATCGAGAGCGACGCCGCCCTGGAGCGCCGTTTTCAGCCGGTGCTGGTTGAAGAGCCGAGCATTGAGGAGACGATCGAAATCCTGCGAGGGGTGCGCGGCGCATACGAAGAGCATCACCGCTTGACTATCTCGGACGACGCTCTGGATGCCGCTGCCCACCTCTCCGCACGCTATGTCACCGAGCGCTTCCTTCCAGACAAGGCCATCGACCTGATCGATGAGTCCTCTTCCCGAGTGCGCATGTATAAGAGCGTCTCGGCCAAGACTGCTAAAGACCTGATGAGCCAGTTGCGTGAAATCCGCCAAAACCATGCCCTGGCACTGGAAGACGGGCGCAATGACGACGCTCAAGACTTCCTGGAACGCCAGGAGGCATTGGAGAACCAGCTCGAGCGACTGCGCACCGGTTGGGACCGCGCGAACAGCCCGGTCGTCACCGCCAACGACATCGCCGAGGTGGTTTCGATGTGGACTGGCGTGCCGGTGATGCAGATTGCCCAGGAAGAGTCTCAGCGCCTGCTGCAAATGGAAGAGGAAATGAGCAAGAGCATCATCGGTCAGGAAGAGGCGATTGCCTCCATTTCCCGGGCAGTGCGCCGGGCGCGAGCCGGGTTGAAAGATCCTCGCCGACCGGTTGGCTCCTTTATCTTCCTTGGTCCAACCGGGGTTGGAAAGAGCGAACTGACCAAAGCGCTGGCGCGCTTCTTGTTCGGCAGCGAAGATGCCCTGATCCAACTGGATATGTCGGAGTTCATGGAGCGCCATTCAGTCAGCCGCCTGGTCGGTGCGCCGCCGGGATACGTTGGCTACGAAGATGCCGGACAGCTTACCGAGGCTCTGCGCCGCCGCCCTTACTCGATCGTTGTTTTCGATGAGATCGAGAAGGCTCACCCGGAGGCGCACAATATGTTGCTGCAGATCATGGAAGAGGGCCACCTCTCGGATGCGCGCGGCCGCAAAGTAGACTTCCGCAACGCCATCATCGTCATGACCTCCAACGTGGGAGCTGATATGATCAAGCGCCAGTCCAGCCTGGGCTTTGCTATAAAGAAGGACGAAGTCTCAGAAGAGCGTATGGCTTACGATGACATGCGTAAGAAGCTCACTGAAAGCCTCAAGCGCGTTTTTCGCCCGGAATTCATCAACCGGGTGGATTCGATCATTGTCTTCCGCTCGCTCAACCGGGATGATATCACCAAGATCGTCGAGCTTGAGCTGCAGAAGGTGGCTCACCGCTTAGAAGAGCATGCTATCGTGCTCAAGGCGACTCAGCCGGCGCTGGAGAAACTGGCGGATTTGGGCTTTGATCCCGATATGGGAGCCCGCCCGCTGCGCCGGGTCATCCAGCACAAGGTTGAGGACCCGTTGTCCGACTCATTGCTGGCAGGCGATTTCAATGACAACGACACCATCCTGGTCGAGCTGGTCGAGGATGAGATCGTGCTGCAGCGCAGTGAGAGTGAAGCACCTCCGCTACCCGCGCAGGAAGTAATAGCCCAAGGATAGTATTTCCTTGCTTATGAATTTTGTTAATAAATGGGCGGCTTTGCCGCCCTTTTTAGATTAAGTAAAGCGATTGAAATAGGCTATTCGTTAAATGAGAAAGTCGATTCGGCGTAAAAACGGATGGCATTGGCAGCCATGCGCGCCATCAGCCATTCGTGCAGCCACTCGCGCTTGCGCTCCAGCGTCCAGTTGGACTGCAGGACACCCAGTGGGATGTTGATGTTCAAAGCCCGGTTAGAGATAATGTGGCGCGTGATGCCACTGGGCACCCGGTAGCCGTTGACGGCTGCGTGCAGGATATCCTCAGGGTGGCAGCGAGCGAAAATGACCAGGGCGGTGATGTCCGGGTAGTAAGGCTTCTGTATCTCCCAGATATCGTTGGAAGCCCGGAAGATGTCTGCCCGGCCCATATAAACCCCGACCAGATCGCCCAATAAACGCAGGTCGCCCGTGCGACGCTCTCCATTGGGGAGCAGCACCTTGCGCACCCCGCTCTCACACACGATGTACGCTATCGCCTGGTTACGAGCCAGGGCCTGGCGGGCTTCCCCAAGGGTGCATTCTTCGAGCTGCATGCCCCCCATCTGTGTCAGGGCTGTCTCAAAATCATGCAGAGACATGCCGGAGACGACATGGTACCAGGTGTCCAGCAATACAGCCGGCTCGACATAGCCGACCAGCTGAGCGACAATATGGGGGATACCTAGCTCCTTAAAAGCAATCACCCGGTTAGCCCCATCCAGGACGACGTACAATTGGGTGCCGGGGATCTCTGCCACCACCGGTGGATTTTTTAAGATACCCTCTTCGATGATGCGCTGGCTGAGCCGGTCGATGCGGCGCGGATCGAAATCTTCATGCGGCACGAAATCTGCGGTGCAGAACATGCGCAGGTCGGGGAGGACGGTTGAGTCTTTCATTTCCGGGGTGCGATCATTATAGCATGGGCTGCAGCGATGGCATGTTAGTCGGCAGCAGGCATTAAGTCAGCCGCTCGTCCAATGCTTTCCGGACGGCAGACAGATCGGCCGGCAGCTCGAGGGGTGGATTGGCGTGGCGAGACAATACCTGGGGGAGGTGACCTTCATGGTAGGCGACTTTGGAGTCGGTGAACTTCAGCCCGTGAGCAGTGGAAACGACCACCACGCGCTGCTCCCGTTGAATGATGCCGCGCTCAACCAGCTTAAACAATGCAGCCAGGGCGACACCGGTTTGCGGGCAGACATACAACCCGTCCCGATCGGCGCGGGCAGCCGCATCGGCCAGTTCATCCTCGTTGGCCTGTTCCACCACCCCGTCCAGTTGACGCAGGACCTTCACCGCCCGCTCGTAGCTGACCGGGGCGCCGATCTGGATAGCACTGGCGAGTGTTTTCTGGGCTTCAACCGGCTGGTAGCTGCGATAACCAGTCTGGTAGCTGAGATACAGCGGGTTGGCGCGCTCGGCCTGGGCGCAGGCAATGCGCGGCAGGCGCTCGATCAAGCCTAATGCGCGCATCATCAGCAAGCCTTTGCCCAGGGCGCTGACATTGCCCAGGTTGCCAGCCGGGATTACGATCCAATCGGGCGGCTTCCAGTCGAACTGCTGCAGGATTTCGACCGCCACCGTCTTCTGGCCTTCCATGCGCAGCGAGTTCATCGAGTTGGCCAGGTAAATGCTGTTGTCGGTGGTGATCTCCTGGACGATGCGCATGCAACCGTCGAAATCGGTATCCAGCGAGAGCACGGTAGCGCCGCTGGCGATGGGCTGGACGAGCTGGGCAGTGGAGACTTTACCGCGCGGCAGGAAGATCAATGTTGGGATGCCGGCAGCTGCGCCGTAAGCCGCCAGCGCCGCCGAGGTATCGCCGGTGGAAGCGCAGGCGACCGCCCGAATGGGCTTGCCGTCGGCGATCATCTGCTGCACGGCGGAGACCAGCACGGTCATACCCAGGTCTTTGAATGAGCCCGTCAGGCTATTGCCGCACAGCTTGACCCACAGGTCGGGCATGCCAATTTGCTGCCCGATACGCCGTGCGCGCAGAGTGGGGGTGAAGCCTTCGGCGGTGGAGACGATGTTGTCGTCATGAATCTGGGGCAGAACCCATTCCTTCTTCGACCACACCCCGCTGCCGTAGGGCCACTCTTCGCTACGGATGCGAGAGTCGAACAGGGCGCGCCACTCAGCGCCGCTGCGCCCTTTCAGGGCGTCCATATCGTGCGCCACATCCAGCAGGCCGCCGCAGTTCTCACAGCGGTAGATGACATCGTAGACGGAGTAGCGCTGGCCGCAGCCGCGGCTGCATTCCAGCCAGGAATGGTATTTTTGTGCCATGGTTATTCCCCTACTGAATGGGTGATGGCCTGATGCAGGGCAGGATAGCCGGCAGCCGCCAGTTTGGCATCCGGCAAGGCTGCCTCATCCGGTTTATCAGACAGGCCGAACAGCGCCGATCCCTGGGAGCGCCACTTCAGCGCTGCTTGCCGCACCTCCTGGGTGATCAGAATCTCGCCGGAGAGTAGCTCTGTGATGGGGGCATCATCGGGCAGGCAGCCAAAGCGACCGATGGTGTTGTGGTACTCGTTGGAACGGAAGGGCTTGAAAGGCGTCGGGTCGCCGGCTTGCACGTTAGCCAGAATTTCGGCATGGATGGATTTCAGCCGCGGGTCGATATTCGTCGAGCGGCTCTCCACCAGGGCGATGAACTGCTCGAAGCTAACCATGCGCCCGGCGTCCACTTCGGCGATCATCGCGTGGGCGTCGAATAGACCGCTGATCAGCATCAAGCAAATGTAGGCCAGGTAGTCCTGGTTGTCGGCGGTAAAGGGATGGTAGCGCGGCTGGTTCAGATGGTCATAAACCCAGCGGAAGGCCTGCGGATCAAAGGCAGTCCCCAGCAGCTCGGCCACGGTCTGCTCGACGGCCTGCACGCGGGCATTATCGATCACCTGCCCATTGCGGCCACGCGCCCCGACGGCGGTCTTGTCCAGGTCGATTACTACCGCGGTGCGCTCGTCGAAGGGAAAACCCTTCTCCAGGCATTTCCGCTCGAAATCCGCCAGCAGGGCCCAGCGGTTGGCCAGCATAAAGGTCCCTTGCTCGACCAGAGCGGGGGGCTCTTTGATGGACTCGGAGGCGATGAAGGCGATGCCCGGCCAGTCGCCGGCCTGGCAGATGTTGGAAAAAGCTGTGCCATCCAGCATGTGCGTGTCGCCCAGATAGACCAGTCGCTCAATCGGTGAACCCGGTGCGTCCAGGCGGCGGGCCGCCTGCAGCATGGCGACGATCACGCGGGCGTAATCCGGCTCGATTTTGCGCGGAGTACCTCCGTCCGGGATGCCCAGCCTGGAGCGCAGGTCGTCCAGGCCGGGTAGTTGCGGGTCCGCCGGGACCAGCTTGCGGTAGACTACCCTGTCGCTCAGGAATTCGCTCAGGGCGGTGCGCCCGTAGTTTTTCATGCGGGTTTATCCTGGCGATTGTTCATGATCACCCGGTCGTGAATCTGGCGTACGGCGCTACCGGCATCGGCGCCATCCACCACGACCGAGACGCCGCACTCGGAGGCGCCCTGGGCGATGGCGATAATATTGATGCGCTCCTCCGCCAGGGCGCCGAACAGGCGGGAGGCTACCCCCGGGGTGCCGCGCATACCGGCTCCCACGGCGGTGACGATGACGACATTGTCCAACGCCCACACCCGGTCGATATCCTGACGGGTCAGCTCGGCCGCCATCTCGCGCTCGATGGCGTGCATCACCGGCTGGGCGGTATTTTCCGGGACGATGAAGCAGATCGACTGCTCGGAAGAGGCCTGTGAGATCATCAGCACGCTGGCTCCCTGGCTGGCGACGGCGCCGAAGGTGCGGGCGGCGATACCGGGCACACCCATCATGCCGCGCCCTTCCACGGTGATCATGCTCAGACCTTTAATGGCGGTGACCGCCTTGACGGTACCGTGGATTTCCTTAGCCTGGCGCTCGATCA
>JAGDMX010000230.1 GCA_017860725.1 Chloroflexota bacterium
GCTTTGCCTTGGCGATGTGATTACTCATCCACTCCATCTGGAGCAGCCTGATTGGTACATCGCCCCTGATTGCCAACCTGAACAGTCCCTGTGTACCAGGCGTTGGTTACTCGAGCGCGCCGCAGATGAACAGGCTCGCGTTTTTGCCTTTCATTTTAATTTCTCAGGCCTGGGGACTGTCCGCAAGAGTCAGGGGGCATGGCAGTGGCAGCCGATGGTTCTGTCATGAATTCCCGGCATCGCTTCCAGGAAACGATGCGGTTTGGCCGTGCCGACAGGCCTCCGCTGTTCGATGAAGGCCAGCGGGAAGAAGTGCTGGAAGCCTGGCGCCGCCAGGGCATGCCCGCCGGCGCGGGGCTTGCAGACCTGTTCGCTATCGACGAACGCCATGAAATCGAGCCGGACCTGTACCCGATCCCGGACCTCGAGCCGTGGCCCACCAGCCTGAAAGCCCTGGTTGCCCTGGAGCAAGCCCTCGACCCGGACGACCCGCGGCGCCTGCCGGATGATTGGGACGCACTTGCGCAGGGCTGGAAAGTTCGCCAGCAAACCTTAATGTTGCGCGTCCACCGCGGCTTTTTCCAGTCGATCGGTGTGCATGATTGGCGCCGCTTCTTACAGATGATGCTCCTCCTCAAAGAGGCGCCGCAGGTTGCGTGCCGGATGCTGGAAATCCAGGGCGAATTTAATGCCAGGGTGGCCGAGCGGGTCTTGCGCCAGGTCCAGGTCGATGCGGCGCTGTCCAGCGAGCCGATCGGCGATAACAACGGCCCGCTGATCTCGCCGCGCACCTACCGTGAGCTGGTGCTGCCCACCTATAAGCCGGTTCTGGATGTGCTGAACCGCTACAATGTCCAGATGATTATCCTGCGCGCCTACGCCAACATCTACCCGTTGATCCCGGATCTGCTGCAAGCAGGGTTTAACTGCCTGTGGGTGGTGGAGGTGCGAGCTGCGGCGATGGATTACCCCCGCCTGAGAGCAGAATTTGGCCGTGAGTTGCGCCTGATCGGCGGTATAGACCTGGATGTGCTGCAGGAAGGCCCGGAGTCGATCCGGCGCGAGCTGGAGGAAAAGGTTCCGCCGCTATTGGAGCAAGGCGGCTACGCATCGCTGCTGGATGGGCGGGTGCGCGAGAATGTCACCTGGGAGAATTACTGTTATTATCGAGAGTTGCTGGAGCAGCTGTGCGCAGGTTTTGCGCATAGCCGTACTTGAGCTATCCCGGCTTCACAGGCGGGCTCAGTCCCGGGCAGCATTTCAGCCTGCGGCGGGCTGTTCAGCCCAGGGGACGCGCCTGGTGCTTAAATCCGGCTTTCTACCCCTGGGATAATTCAACATTGGGTGACCGCCAGTTGCGGATAAGGCGTGCCAGCGAGAGCCCCAGCCAAAACAACCCCGCCAGGACAAAGACCGCAACGTAGTCTATTACAGGGATGCGGATGATCTCGTTCAGATTAGCCCAGCCGCGCTCGCTGTACACCCACAAGACCAATCCAATGTAAAGTAACAGCAGCACCCATTTAACCCAACGAGACAGCCCCAGCCCGTGCATCTGGGTGATGATAAAGACCCCGCCAAAACCGAAGGCAAACATTGGCCAGATCCCGTTGCCCTGCATCACCGCCACCAGGGATCCGTGTACCAGCACGGCGAATTCGTTGGCAAACATCCACCAGCGGTTAATATGAATCCGGGTGAAGAACAGGCTGCCCTGGAGTAATAACAGGAACATATACAGGAAGCCGATCAGATGCCCGCTGGTTGAGACCATCGGGTGATACCAGAAGGTGTAAATGGTCGCCCAGGCAAAAAAGTAGCCATGGTACTTGCGCGCAAAACGGATAATTATCTGGGAAAAGGGTACTTTCTTACCAAAGAACAGGCCCCGGCGCGGATTCTCCATCAACATGATCCATACCAGCAGCACAATGACAGAGCCTTGAGAGCTGAAGATCGACACATCCTGGGCCAGCCCATCGTACCACAGGTGCGTTTGGACAAAGTGCCAGGCGATGAAGAATGCATTGACGGCAAGCGCATAAATATTCACTTTGTGCAGGTTGGTGGTGTACTTGAGATTGCTTTTCTGGGCAGTATAGATTAACCACCAGATGGCAACCTGATGAGCCAGGTAAGAGATCCAGGCAATGGCGCGTGTCACCAGGGTCGGATCAGGCAGCCGCCAGTAATACCAGGCCACACCCTGGTCGGGGAGCAATTCAATGGCATCCAGGCGACCACCGGCCCACCAGATCAGGCCGGTGAAAGCCAGGCTGAAGATGATTCCACCCCAAAGAACCATCAGGTCTTTGCGCTGGTTGGATTGGGAGGCTTGTGCGGTGGTTGTCATTGCATCGGCTCCTTTTTTGATCATTTGATCCTTCGTCATCAAGCGAATTTTAATGGCAGGCGGCGCAAGCGCTGGCCTGTAGCCGCAAAAACAGCATTCGCTACCGCAGCAGGAATCGGGCCGATCGGCGGCTCACCCATGCCAGAAGGTGTTGCACTGCTGCTCAGTACCAACACCTCGATATCTGGGGCAGCGGAGTTTCGCAGCAATGGATACTGGTTGAAATTACTGGCCTGCAGGGCGCCGTCTTTGACCAGCACTTCTTCAAGCAGCGTGGCGCTGATGCCCATCGTGATACAACCTTCGGTTTGAGCCTTGACGCCATCCGGATTGATTGCCAGGCCAGGATCGGCGACGGCGGTCACTTTGTGGACGCGAATCTGGCCATTTTCAACCGATACTTCGGCGATCTCGACGGTAATGGTGCCAACATCATACCCCATTGCCAATCCCAGGGCATGCCCATCTGGTAAAGCTGCCCCCCAGCGAGCCTGTTCCGCAGCCGTTTGCAGGGCGGTGCCCATCCGCTGCCCTTTCACATCATCCGGTAAATGGCGCAGCCGGAATTCTAGCGGATCCATTTCGGCGGCTGCGGCCAGCTCGTCCATAAAACTCTCGATAGCGAAGGTGTTGGCCATCAAGCCCAGGCCGCGCCACCAGCCGGTGGGGACAGGTAATCTCGCTAACCAGGCGGTGGTTTGAATATTCGGGATTGCATAAATTAGCGTGGCCCCGCGGTAAGCGCCGAAATCAGCGCCCAGGATTGTACCCATGATCCCGGGTAAGAAGGGGAAGGCCACCTCACCGCTGGCTGCCTGGTGGTCGAGCGCCAGGATATCCCCATTTTCGGATAGGCTGGCACGCAGCATATTGTGGGTAGGTGGGCGTACGAAACCGCTGCGGAAGTCCTCCGGGCGGTTCATCGCCACCTGGACTGGTTTGCCCGCCGCCTGAGACAGGCGGGCCGCTTCTACAGCTGCCCGCTCATCGATCTTGCGGCCAAATCCACCGCCCAGATACACTGGATGGATGGTGACCTGGTCCTCCTCTTGCCCGATCGCTTTAGCGACAGCCCCCCGCAAGCCATTGGCTGCCTGTGTGGAAGCCCATACCTCTGTTTTATCCGGGCGCACATCCGCGACAGCCGCCAGTGGTTCCAGATAGGCATGATAGGCCATTGGTGTGCGATATTCAGCCTCAACCAACCTGCCGCTTTCCAGCGCCTGGCGGGGGTTGCCTTCCTTTTGGATTACTACCCCCTTTCCTTCGCCAACCGAGACCATGGCTTCTATTTCCTCCTGTTGCCACAGCCTGCCAGCGTCCCATTCAAGTTCCATTTTATCCAGTGCCTGGTAGGCCTGCTCACGGGACTCGGCGACAACTCCGGCGAAGTCGCGGTCGGCGATCACTTTCACCACGCCGGGTTGGCTGGCAGCCTGACCAGGGTTGGCACGGATTAACTTGCCTTCAATGGTCTCGGGTCGCGCCACAGCGCCGTACAGCATGCCCGTCACGCGCACATCGAACCCGAAAATCGCCTGGCCGGTGATCTTGGCGGGCAAATCCACGCGTGGCAACGACTGACCGATGATGCGGTACTGGCTTGGCGGTTTGAGTGCCGGTGGATTTTCAGGCAGTTCCCAATCACCGGCGAATTGGAATAACTCGCCATAGGTGCGCTGCTGGCTCGGATCGCTCTTCAGGCTAAAGACGCCATTCTCCAGGTTCAGATCAGTTGGCTGGGCATTTAGCTGCCGGGCGGCCTCGAGGCGCAGCAATTCTCGCAAGGTGGCAGCCACTTCCAGCAAGGGGGTGTACAGGCCAGAGATCGTATTACTGGCGGACGTGGCGACAGGATCAGCCAATCGGTCGGTGTCTGCATGCAGCACCTGCATCTGTTCCAGCCCAATCTCAAGTTCCTCGGCTGCAATCTGAGCCAGACTGGTGTGCACACCCTGGCCCATCTCGGATTTCGGCAGGTAAAGGTTCACCGTATTATCCGGCAGGATTTCGAACCAGGCATCGGGCGGGGCGTTGATATCGGATGGTGGACCGCCGGATTCTTCTAACCACTCGACCAGGCGCAGGCGCAACGGTGCGGCGCCCAGCTTGACCCCGGCGTACAGGCCAGCCACGCCCACGCCGAGCACGATCAGGAATTCGCGCCGGTTCAGGCGTTTTTGTTTCTTCGGACCGGTGGAGTCGCTCATCCCAATTGGCTCCTGGATTGGCCTGCCAACTCTGCTGCCCGTGCCACTGCCTTGCGGATGCGATGGTAGGTGCCACAGCGGCAGTAAACTGCGTCCATTGCCTGGCGGATTTCCTCCGCATTGGGCTTGGGATTCTTTTCCAGCAGGGCGGCTGCCGTCATCATCTGCCCGGACATGCACCAGGAGCACTGTGGAACCTGCTCATCCAGGAAGGCTTGCTGCACCGGATGGAAGACCATCTCACCATTAGCGCCAATCTCCGCCAGCCCCTCCAGGGTGCGCACTTCTTTACCATCTGCCGCCGACAGCAGGGTGATACAGGCGCGCGTCGGGATTCCATCCAGGTGCACTGTGCACGAACCGCACAGGCCAATGCCGCAGCCAAATTTGGTGCCGGTTAGGCCAAGCTCGTCGCGCAGCACCCACAACAAAAGCCTATCTCGTTCTTCGTCGACCAGATAAGGTTGACCGTTGACCATTAATTGCATTTTTTCTCTAATTCCTGTGAATACCTGGGATAAACAGGCACAATGGGGATGTGTTTTATTTTACCCGATAATAGGGTGACTCACGCCGGGCGTTCACCCGTGG
>JAGDMX010000231.1 GCA_017860725.1 Chloroflexota bacterium
AGAACACCATCCAGATAGAACGCCAGATTGCGAGTTAGCACGATCGTCGTCCGCCCCGGCAGCGGCTTGCCGATGGAGTCGTACGTTTTGCGCCCCATGATCAGGTGATGACCAATGGTGTGCTGTTTGAACAGCCTCAGGTCGGCCGATAAATGCCATGGCAGACGGTTGTCTTGACCAATCCCTCGGTTCTCTTCCATGGCAACGACCAGCGAGATGATCAAACCGCCACTTCCGCTTTAATGTGTGGGTGGGACTGGTAGTTAACCAGCTCGAAATCATCGAATTGGAAATCGAAGATAGACTTCACCTGCGAGTTGATGTACATCTGCGGCAGAGGATAGGGCTGGCGGGTGAGCTGCAGTTGCGCCTGCTCGATATGATTCGAGTATAGATGTACATCCCCGAAAGTATGGACAAAATCACCGGGTCGCAGATTGCATACCTGAGCAACCATCAACGTCAGCAAGGCATAAGAGGCGATGTTGAAAGGCACACCCAGGAAGACGTCTGCGCTGCGCTGGTATAACTGGCAGGAAAGTGCTCCACCCACCACGTAGAACTGGAAGAGGGCGTGACAGGGCGGCAGCGCCATATGCTCGATCTCGCCGACATTCCAGGCGCTCACGATCAGGCGCCGCGAGTTGGGGTTGGTCTGGATTTGTCGGATTAGCTGGGAGATTTGATCGATGGTGCGTCCGTCGGCAGCGCGCCATGAACGCCATTGACTGCCGTACACCGGGCCTAGCTCACCATTCTCATCTGCCCACTCGTTCCAGATGCGCACTCCGTGCTCTTGCAGATAGCGCACATTCGTCTCGCCGCGCAGAAACCACAATAGCTCATAGATGATCGATTTCGTATGCAGCTTCTTGGTGGTGAGTAGAGGAAATCCATCCTTTAGGTTGAAGCGCATCTGGTAGCCAAACACAGACTTCGTGCCAGTGCCGGTTCGGTCGCCTTTCTCGGCACCATGATCGAGGATATGCTGCAGAAGATCCAGGTATTGTTTCATCGACAGCTCCAGAGGCGGAATAGAAATCAAGCCTGATAAGGTCAGGCCGCGAACAGCCTGAGATTGGGATAAATTTTACCCGAAAATTTTTATTATATAACATCAGTTCGGGATAAGGAAAAAGGGGTGTTTCGGGTTTATTTTGGACGGCGGAGCCGCCACCCAATAAACCCAAAATCCTTTTACCTCGAATTCATGTTCTATAGGATTGAATCTGATTAACGACCTTGACAGGGCTGCTGGCATCCATTAAGCTCTAGCGAACGTTCGCCTTACTTAATTTAATGGAGAATAGGATGCAGGATCGAATTACGATCAAAGATGTCGCCGAGCGAGCTGGTGTCAGCTACCAGACCGTGTCCAAAGTGCTTAACCACCAGGCTAAAGTCAAACCCCAGACCGAAGCGCGCATCCGGAAGGCCGCAGAAGATCTCGGATACCAACCAGACCAGGCAGCCAGCAGCTTACGCTCGAGGCGCAGCCGAATGATTGGCTACTCAGGCTCTCCCTGGCCGGCCAACCAGGCGAATCCAATCCTGGATCAGTTTCTGCAGGGCATGCTGCACGCAGCCGAGCGAGCCGGCTACTACCTGTTGTGCTTTCCGCATCACACGGGTGAGCGCCAGGTAGAACCTTACCGGCAGCTCATCGAGTCTCGCCGGGTGGATGGATTTGTTGTCTCTGGAGTGGAATATGATGACCCCCGGTTGCAATTCCTGTTGGATAAAGGATTTCCATTCGTCGCGTTTGGACGTTCGAACGTGGGCATGCGCTTTTCATTTGTGGATGTGGATGGTAAAGCCGGTATGCGCAAGGTTGTTGAGCATCTGGTCGCCCGTGGGAGGCGGCATATTGCCGCGCTGTCCTGGCCAGATAATTCTCGTGTTGGGCAGGATCGCATGGCTGGCTACCGCGAAGCAATGCAGTCGGCTGGTATCGATATCAACCCCGACTGGATCGCTCGCGGGGAGGGCAGTGTAACCTTCGGTCACCAGGTAATGCAAGGCTGGCTGGCTTTACCCTCCGAACGGCGTCCGGAGGCTGTGGCTGCATTTAATGATGGCATGGCAGTGGGTGCTATGCAAGCCATTCAGGAAAACAGGCTGGCCGTAGGGGTCGATCTGGCGGTGACCGGATTTGATGATCTACCCATGACGCAGTACCTCACGCCTCCTTTGACCACCGTGCGGTTGCCGGTGGCAGAGATCGGCGAGCGTGTAATTAAAATGCTGGTCAATTCCCTGGAAAATAATTCTGCTGAAGTTCAGCACGAACTGGTCGAGCCGGAGTTGGTAGTTCGCCAGTCGTCGACTGGGGAAAAGGCGTCTGGCGATTGATGTCAGTATGCGGATTACTCTGATGTAGAGGAAAAAATACTTAATCTTTCCCGACCGCGAATGATATCCCGCTGGATCTGCTCCACAAGGGCAGGGATGTTGGGGAAACGCTGTTCATCGCGCAAGCGGTCGATAAATTCCAGTTCTAACTGCTTGCTGTATAAATCCTGGCTGAAATCCAGCAGATGGGCTTCGACTTGGGGAGTGGCGGGCTGGTTTTCAAAGGTTGGGCGAATGCCGACATTCGTCACTGCCGCCCAGCGAGTACCATCCACGCTTGCCAGGCAGGCATACACGCCGGTTTTGGGTACCATGCGGTCAAGCGGTAGCGCCAGGTTGGCGGTGGGGATGCCGATGGTGCGGCCGCGGCTATCGCCATGAATCACCTCACCGCTCAGGTGGAATGGGCGGCCAAGCAGAACTCTGGCGCGCGTCATATCGCCTTCGATCAGGGCACTGCGAATTTGGCTGGATGAGACTACTTGCCCCTTGAAAGTTACCGGTTCGGCAATATTCATCGAGTAGCTAAACTGTCTGCCCAACTGTCCCAGGAATTCTACGTTGCCTTGGCGCCCTCGACCCAGAGCAAAGTCGTGACCGACGCACAGTTGGCTGAAGCCCAGCCGGTCGTGCGCCCAGGAGATGAAATCCAGGGCTGACATAGCTGCTATCTCGGGATTAAATGGCTGGGTGATAATTACATCGACTCCCAGTTCGCCCAGCAGGGCTGCGCGTTCTTGCGGGGTTGTTAAATAGGAGTCATTCTGTCTTTTACCCAGCACGACCGCCGGGTGTGGATGGAAGGTTAATACAACGGCAGGGACGCCTTGTGCATGCGCCCCTTCCGTTAATTTTTGGATAATCGCCTGGTGGCCCAAATGAACCCCATCAAACGAGCCAATCGTCAGCCAACTATCCTTTAATTGAATCTCATCCAGCGAACTGATATGCTGCATATCTGTGTAGCACTTCGGTATGTTCCCGGGAGTACTCTCGATTCCGGCAGGGTGTAATGTTTATCGGTAAACCAGTTGTGTTTTCGATCAGGATTGGAAGAACACCTTGCGCGGTTGCCATTCGCTGGTCTCTTCATCTACTTCCAATAGCGCAACCAGGTCGCCTTGCTGGCTGACGCCGCGTGCCCAGCCCTTCTGGTCAGGCTCTGCCGGGATTCGGTGACCGTGACGAATCAGTTCCACCTGGTCGGCATCGAGCTCGACCATGCGCCAATCGGCCAGGGCCTCCGCAGCTGGGATCAGGTAGCGGTACCAATTGCCGGCAACAAATGCTTCTTGCAGGCGTCGCATTGGGACAGCATCCCGCAGTGTGAATCGCCCGCTCTTGGTGCGTCGCAGGCCGACTAAATGTGCTCCCGTACCCAGTGCAGCGCCCAGGTCGTTGGCCAGCGAGCGCACATATGTGCCAGAAGAACAGTAAACATCGATCACGGCTTCGGGCGGATCCCATTCCAGCACTTCCAGGCTGTAAACATTGATCATGCGCGGCTCTAGGTCTACCTCTTCCCCTTCGCGCGCCATTTCATAGGCTTTGCGTCCTTTGACTTTGACGGCTGAGTAAGGCGGCGGCACCTGTTCAATCTCTCCTACAAATTGCTGGAGAATGTCATTAAACTGCTCTTCGGAGATATTCACCTCGCTGGCAGTCTCGGTAACGCGGCCTTCGGAATCGAATGTGTCGGTGGAGCTGCCCAGCTGGATTGTCGCCTGGTAGCGCTTATCCGAGGCGGAGACATACTCGCTCAAACGCACTGCCGGGCCGATCAAGATCACCAAGACCCCTGAAGCGCGTGGGTCAAGCGTGCCGGTATGACCGGCGCGTCGGATCCCGGTGCCGCGCCGGATGATCTGTACAACATCGTGGGAGGTCAGGCCGATGGGTTTGTCTACCACCAGGACACCTGACACAACGTTTTTAATATCCTCGTTGCGGGACTCGTCTTTTTCCATATCGTCTCTACCTCCTGAACGAGGGTTTCGGGCGGATTTTTCTGGGTACATCATAATATAGATTTTCCCTCTGATAGGTATTATTACAATAATATCAAGAAATCTTTATTTTTGAACGACCATTTTTTGCTGCGCTGCGGACAGGACAGGCTGAGCCAGCGCTGTGTGGGTTGCTTCGAGTATCAAGGGGATTGCATCCTGGAGAGGCAGCTCGATCTCTGCGCCGGCTGCCGCCGGGTGACCGCCGCCGCCAAAGCGCATGGCAATCTGGGCAACGTCGATCCCTGGCTGGGCGCGCCAGCTTACCTTTACTTTAGATGCGTTCTGCTCGACAATCACAATGGCAACTTCGGTTTCTTCGATAGCGCTGAGGACATTGACCAGGTCAGCGTCATCCTTACCCGGGTAGTCAACTGCTTTACGGTCCGCCTTGGTGAGCGCGCACCACACGATGCTCCCTTCCTTCTGCAGTCGTGATAGGCCGGCGCCCCACAAGCGCGCCGCCTCGTAAGAACGGCCTACTAGGCTGCGGTAATATAGCACAGGTAAATTGGCACCGGCTTCCATCAAGTCAGCTGCCAGTCGAAGAGTGTTTGCGTTGATATTGGAGGTGCGAAAGCCAATCGTATCGGTGACCAGACCGGTGAGCAATGCAGACGCTACAGTCTGGTTGATCGACAAGTTGAACTGAGGTAGCAGGTTGGCCAACATTTGGGTGGTCGAAACCGCCTCTGGATCGACCAGGTTTATGCGGGCGTACTCCAGATTTGTGATGTGATGATCGATATTAATATCGGGCTGCGGGTAACTCTCCAGTACGCTGCCGGT
>JAGDMX010000232.1 GCA_017860725.1 Chloroflexota bacterium
CTTCAGCGCAACCGCCCGGGGTTTGGTACCAGCAGTCGTAACCGCTGGCACGGTCGCCGACGATCCGACTGACGGTAGCTGCAGCCTGACCTCACCGAACGCGCAATTGATCCCGGTGGTTGTCCCGTCAGGCACGACCTATGCGCGCTTCGCCTTGTTTGACGCGGATGTCAATCCCGGCAGCGATATTGACCTATGCGTGTTCGACAGCGCCGAAGTATTGGTCGGTTCAAGCGGCAGCGGCACATCTGCTGAACAGGTTAACCTTTTGAACCCGGCAGCGGACACCTATACCGTTGTCGTCCAGGGTTGGGGTGTTGTGGGCTCAAGCCCGTTCAAGCTGCATACCTGGCTGCTTGACAGCACGGCCGCCGGCAATATGGCAGTCGATGCTCCCACCTCAGCCACAATCGGTGAGACCGGCACGATCACCCTGAGTTTCAGCGGGCTATCAGCTGATACGAAGTACCTCGGATCTGTAGCTTACAGCGGTGCGAGCGGCATGCCGAATCCGACCATCGTTTATGTGGATACGAGTGCCTCGGCGCCTTTATCCACGGGGTACACCGATGTGGAAGGCGCTCCGCGTAGCCTGTTTGTTCCACTGATCAAGCGTTAAACTCGTTTTATAATCTATAGCAAGAAAAATCCCGAATTTAGTGTTCGGGATTTTTCTTGCTTAAGTCGCTGCTCCTGAGATCATCTGGCCGAAAGTCAGTTTCTTTGTACCTGTGACGATCGGATAAGTCTTCTCCCCGCAGTATGGATAATAACAGGGTAGGCTGTAAGGGGTGAGATCCTTAAATTTGATGCTGCGCTCGGGCCGGTAGCCGGCGAAGGCCAGCGAATAGCCAAGCGGTTTTAAGAGTAAATCGGAGCGGGTTGGAACCGAATCGAATGGGAAGCCGAAGAACCTGACCGGATGGCCGATTTTCGTCTCGATCAGAAGCTTGCTGGTTTTGGCGTCCCACTTGCGCCCCGCCAGCGTGAGCTTCTTGTAATCTGGATGATAAACACCGTGTGAGCCAATCTCCACCAGGCCGCTGGCTTGCCACTCTTTGAGCTGGTCCCAACAGATATAGTTATCCTTGCATTCGTCCTTGATCATGTTCGTGAGTACCAAGAAGATGGCGTGAAAGCCAAACTTCTCCAGCGCCGGGAATATGACATCGTGGAAATTTTGGAAGACCGGCTGGCCGAGGTCGAAGCGTAAGACGCACGATTTCTGTGGCGGCTGCGAGGTTCCCTGCACAAAATCAACCAGTTCGTCGCCGGTCAGCGGCTGGTAACCATTATCGCTCAGCCATTGCATCTGCGCCAGAAACCACTCCGCCTTCATTTGGATCGTCGCGCCCATCTTGTATTCTGTATGATGGTATTCGATGGCTGGGAGTCGGACTGCCAGGGGTGGGTTGGGATTGTCAGTCATAGGTATCTCCAATCTAACCAACAGAACCTCTCGCCAGCATCACCGAGATGCCACCGTTGACCAGGTGCAAGCTGGTATCGAGTGGTAGGTGGGCCTGGCTGAGCAGCTTCAGGTCGCTGCACAGGATAGCGACTTGCCAGGACGGGCATTTGGCGCGCAGCACATTGCCAAGCTGGGCGTAGAGATTGCGCAGGTCCTTTTCGGAGCTGACCCGCAACCCATAAGGTGGGTTGGTGACGATCCAGCCCGGACCGGGCGGCGGTTGGATGGCGGAGACAGCCTGGCAGGTGAACTCGATCAACCCAGCCACGCCAGCGCGTTCTGCATTCGCATGCGCCATCTCGATTGCGCCAGCATCCCGGTCGGAGGCCAGGATGTGAGCTCTACCTGCGGTTGGTAAACGGCGGTGGTGCTTTTCTGCTCGAGCGGTCATTGATTCCCATAGCCCGGCTTCGTAACCTGGCCAGTCCATGAAGGCGAAATGTCTGCGCTCGCCGGGGGCAAGTCCTGCGGCCAGCATGGCGGCTTCGATAGCGATCGTGCCCGATCCACAGAATGGGTCGAGCAAAGGTGCGCCAGGATCCCACGAGGCTGCCAGCAGCATCCCTGCCGCCAGGCTCTCACGCAGCGGCGCCTTGGCTGTTGCCAGCCGGTAACCTCGTCGGTGAAGCAGCTCGCCGGATGAATCAATGCTGATAGTGCAGATGTCGTGCGCAAGGCGGACGATCACCAACTGAGGCGGCTGGCCTTCATCTTCATCGCTGAATTTGAGCACTTGCGGTAGGCTGCCCAGGCGGTCGCCGATTGCCGCTGCCACACGCTGAGCGACCCCGTCAGAATGGTACAGGCGCGATTTATGGCAAGTTACCCGCAGGGAGATCGGCATGCCGGGTTTCACGAAATGCTCCCACTCCAGCTTGCCGGCGCGCTTGCGCAGCTCACTGAACCCGATCGCTTCGAATTCGCCCAATCGCACCAGCACCCGGCTGGCGCTGCGCAGCCACAGGTTGGCACGGTAGATGCCGTGTAGGTCACCTGCGTAGGCAATCCCGCCGCTCTGCACGCTGCCAGGTTCCTTTTCAGGTTTGAGCAAGCCAAGCAGCTCAAGCTCTTGGGCAGTAAAAGGTTCCAGGCCGGGGGCGGTGACTGCAAAGATTGAGTACATAAATACTACCTATATTTACTATTTGATCATCAGCTCAACTGAATCCATCGCCAGTGTCGAGCCGTCGGCGGCGCTCAGGTCTTGTAGCTCCAGGCGCACGAGCAAGCCCGCGGGAATATTTGTCAGGTCGATCGTCGTATCAAACGTGCCCGCATCGCCGGGGTTGGCTGCATTAACCGTGACCGGTCCTTCGGCCAATTTATTTCCTTGCCCGTCGAAAATGCGATAGACCAGGTTGTTCTCGAAGGGTGCGATAGTCACGTTGCCCTGTAGGGGGAATGAACCCGAGACGACATCGCCGGTTTTCGGGCTGGTAATCGCGATGCCGCGCTGCATGCCATTCGGAGTGATCGACTCCAGCCGCTGAAGAATCAGTCCGCTTTTGCTTAAAGTGTATGTTTCGATCACTGGCAGATCAGGGCAACATAATGGAGCCTGCTTGCTGTGGATGACGCCTTCCAGCACGATCTTGCCATCCTGGATTTTGAGAGAATTAATCCTCGGACGATCGCCCACCATTATGGCGCTGCCCTGATGCGGTGCGCCGTCTTGATCCAACATCGCGATCAGCGAGATGAATGTGCCCGACCCGCCGCCATTCTCAGCCAGCAGGATGGCGGCATCCGGTTCTCCATCATGGTTCAAATCACCAAAAGCGATGGACTCGAGTAGACTGGCGCGTAGATAGTCTACGCCATTGCCGGCTTCGTATTTTCCTTGCGTTAGCTGGATAGTTTTTCCATACATCGGGCTGGTGAAAGTGAAGTTTTTCAATTTGTCAACGGTCAGGTCGCTGGGTGTGGTAGGGGCAACTGTCAGGGTTGGAGGTGGCAGAGTAGCAGGTTCAGTTGCAGTCGCCCTAGTCGCTGTGGGAGCGAGGGTGGCTGGGACGCTAGTGGGTTGGGCACTTACCGGTTGCGTGGCAGATGGCCCGCTCAAAGCGGGCTGGGTGGCGACCGGCGCGGCACAGGCGCTCAACAGTAGAAACATCGTCAGGAAAAAGAAGTAGAGTGGACTTCGTATCGGTTTCATTTTTTAAGGTGTCCCATAAGCAAATCTGTTAGGCATGTGATTTGTGAAATTTCTTATTGCCGATTTAACTATAACTTAAAACTCCACCGCAGGATGGTGGAGTTTTAAGTTTTCATCTTCTGCGTTGGCAAGAACCGTCCAAGATCATACCCATTCAGAGAGCACCCGACGTGTGTGCTCAATGATCTCAGGCATCGCTGATTTAACAATCTCGCTCAGTCCAATTTTTACAGTCAGATCAGAGGGTTGTATTCCGATCAGATGCAGCTGCTCAGGAAGCGCCTGCTGGATACTCGCCAGCCCCAGCACCTCTTTAAAGCTAAGTTGATGTTCAGATAGTTTAATCCCTGCCAATAACGAAATTTCTTTCTTTTCTAATTCGATTACCGTCCCGGCTGGTTGGTCTGCATCGATAGCGTCCAACACTAGCAGGTGGCTGCATTCTTCCACCAGAGGCAGTAAGTCGAGACCCATCACACCACCATCGATCCACTCAAAACCGGATTGATTGCCAAGTTGGTCCCGTGCCGTGTGTAAAGCAAACACCCCCAGGCCTTCATCGCCGCAAAGGATATTCCCAAGGCCAAGCACAACCCTGCGTTTTTGGATAGAAACCCGGCTAGCCATGTGTAATGTACAGTCCGCTATCCGCTTTGGACCCAACCTGGCCGGCTGCATCGATCAGATGGACCGAACACGACATACATGGGTCGAACGAGTGAATGGTACGCAGAATTTCGATCGGGCGATCTGGATCGGCCACAGGCGTGCCAATCAGGGATTCTTCGAATGCGCCGCGCTTGCCGCTTGGATCGCGCGGTGAACCATTCCAGGTTGTCGGTACCACCATCTGATAGCTTTCGATCTTTCCATTCAGGATACGCACCCAATGTCCCAGTCCGCCGCGTGGCGCTTCAGTTGTGCCCCAGCCGCTGGCGTCCGCTGGCCAGGAGTTCGGGTTCCATTTCGCGCCGTTGTGAACGCTTAGCCTGTTGGAATTTAGATTTGTTTCCAATTCAGTCAACCATACGTCCAATTGTTCGGCGATCATTTGGGTTTCGAGGCCGCGGGCTGCCATGCGTCCGAGGGTAGAGAAGAGCGCGCTACTTGGTAACCCCAGGTCACTTAGGAACTGATTGATCAGCTCGACCGCACTTGGCATCCCGGCGACATACGCCACCACCATGCGCGCCAGTGGGCCGACTTCCATCGGATTTTCTTCGTAACGCGGCGCCTTCAGCCAGGAATACTTGCTCTCAACGTTAAGCAAATCAAAAGGCGGCTGAGGTCCGGTGTAATTGGGCTGAGTCTCACCCAGGTAAGGGTGAAGGCCGCTCGCATCGCCGCCCGAGTAGTTGTACCAAGAGTGGGCTATGTATTCGATTATCCTGTTTTGGTCCAATGGCAAGGGTGGTTGGGAGAGATTTTTGTTATATACGATCCCCTGCGGGAGCCAGTAAGCGGAGACCCTGCCGCTAGTATCCAGTGGAAAATCGCCATAGGACAGGAAATTCCCA
>JAGDMX010000233.1 GCA_017860725.1 Chloroflexota bacterium
GTGACAAGATCAGCGATTGCTTTATCATCAACCGTTAAAGACCTGGTGGTATAATCGCCCTTTGCCCGGGCACTGCCTGAGGGGCGAGTTATTACAATAATCCTGCAGCAAAATCATCTCAAACGTTGAAGAGTTTAAGTTAGAAGATAAACAAGGGAAAGTGAAAATGAAAGATTATTTCAACGCTCTCAGCTCCTTCTCAACTCAATCCGGCACATTCGCCTTCTATCACCTCTTCGCACTGGAACAGGCTGGGCTGGTAAACCTGGCCAGGCTGCCGTTTTCCATCCGCATCATGCTGGAGTCGGTGCTGCGGCAGTGCAACGAAGGCGAAATCACCCGCCAGGATGTCCTCAATCTGGCCGGATGGCAACCACAGGCCAGTGAACGCCCCTCGCTGCCGTTTGCCCCCGGGCGCGTAATTATGCAGGATTTTACCGGTGTGCCGGCGGTGGTCGATCTGGCTGCGATGCGCTCGGCGGTAGCGCGCCTGGGTGGTGACCCCAAGAAAATCAATCCCCTGGTTCCGGTCGATCTGGTGATCGACCATTCTGTGCAGGTCGATTTTTTTGCCAGTCCAGACGCTCTCCAGCGTAATGCCGAGCTGGAGTTCCAGCGTAACGGCGAACGTTATGAGTTCCTACGCTGGGGTCAGAATGCCTTCCGCAATTTTCGCGTCGTCCCACCTGCCACGGGCATTGTCCATCAGGTCAACCTGGAGCACCTGGCGACAGTTGTCATGACTCGCAATGAAGACGGGCAAACAATCGTATTCCCGGATACCGTGGTTGGCACCGATTCGCACACCACGATGATCAATGGCCTGGGCGTGGTTGGCTGGGGCGTGGGCGGCATCGAAGCCGAAGCTGCCATGCTGGGCCAGCCGATCGATATGGTCACCCCAGAGGTGATCGGTTTCAAACTGTATGGTGAGTTACGCGAAGGCGTAACTGCCACCGACCTGACCCTGACGGTCACGCAGATGCTGCGTAAAAAGGGTGTGGTGGAGAAATTTGTTGAATTTTACGGTCCGGGACTGGCCTCCATGTCCTTGCCGGACCGGGCGACGATTGCCAACATGGCGCCCGAGTACGGGGCGACGATCGGTTTCTTCCCGGTGGATGAGGAGACCTTGCGCTATCTGCGATTGACCGGACGACCTGGCGACCTGGTTGACCTGGTCGAGCGTTACTTCAAAGAGCAGGGGTTGTTCCGCACCGCCGATACCCCAGATCCGCTGTTCACCGATACCCTCGAACTGGATCTGGGTAAAGTGGAACCCAGCCTGGCAGGCCCTAAGCGCCCGCAGGACCGGGTGCCTTTGCGGGAGATGCAGCGTACTTTCCAGACAGCATTGGCTGCTCCGGTCAAGGAGCGTGGCTACGAATTGAAAGAAAGTGATATCGCCAAGAAAGCTATGATGGGCACTAACGGGGGAACAGTCGAAATGTCACATGGGGCAGTGGTCATTGCTGCCATTACCTCCTGCACTAACACATCCAACCCATCGGTGATGGTAGGGGCCGGCCTGGTGGCTAAGAAAGCCGTTGAACGCGGTATGAAGGTCAAGCCTTATGTCAAGACCAGCCTGGCTCCCGGCTCGCGAGTGGTCACAGATTATTTGGAACGCGCCGGTTTACTGGAGCCACTTTCCGCAATTGGCTTTAATGTGGTTGGTTACGGCTGTACCACCTGTATTGGTAACAGCGGTCCACTGCCAGGGGAGGTTGTCAAAGCCATTACCAGCGCCGATCTGGTAGCTGCGGCTGTGCTCTCAGGTAACCGCAATTTTGAAGGCCGGGTCCACCCCTATGTGCGCGCCAATTACCTGGCCTCCCCGCCGTTAGTGGTGGCCTTTGCCCTGGCAGGTACCGTGGACATCGATCTGGACCACCAGCCAATTGGCACCGACCGTGATGGCAATCCGGTATTCCTGCGCGAGCTGTGGCCTACCAGCCAGGAAATCCAGGAGACCGTTGCGCGGGCCATCTCCCCTGAGATGTTTAAGTCGAAATACGGTAATGTATTCAGTGGAAACGAGACCTGGAATGCCATCCAGGCTGGCACTAGCGAGCTTTACCAGTGGAATCCAGGATCGACCTACATTCAGGAACCCCCCTATTTCACTGGTTTATCGCCTGCGGTTCCCCAGATCCAGCCAATTCGCAAGGCGCGTGTTCTGGCTGTCTTAGGCGACTCGATCACTACCGACCATATCTCTCCGGCTGGCTCATTTTCTTCCGAAAGCCCGGCAGGGAAATACCTGGTGGAGCGTGGTGTTCAGACGCGCGACTTCAACTCTTACGGCTCCCGGCGCGGTAATGACCGGGTAATGACGCGTGGGACTTTCGCCAACATCCGGCTGAAGAACCGCCTGGTGCCGGGGGTGGAAGGCGGGGTTACCCTTCATTGGCCAGACGGTAACCAGATGAGCATCTATGATGCTGCAATGAAGTACCGTCAGGAAAATGTCCCGCTGGTTGTGCTGGCAGGCAAAGAATACGGCACCGGCTCATCCAGAGATTGGGCCGCCAAGGGGGTGCTCTTATTAGGTGTCAGAGCCGTTCTGGCCGAGTCATTTGAGCGCATTCACCGCTCCAACCTGGTTGGAATGGGGGTTTTACCTTTGCAATTTAAAGCTCGGGAGAATGTGGACATCTTAGGGCTGTCTGGAAAAGAGCTTTTCACGATAGATGGCTTGGAAGATGAGATAGCCCCTCGCTCGGAGGTCACTGTATCTGCTGATCGGGAAGATGGCACACGCCTGACCTTCAAAGCGATAGTGCGCCTGGATACGCCGACCGAAGTAAACTATTATCGCAACGGCGGTATCTTGCACACTGTGCTACGCAATATGCTGTGATATGCACATCTTAGTCACTAATGATGACGGTGTGAATGCCCCAGGGTTGTTGAGCCTGGCGCAGGAGATGCGTTGCCTGGGGCAGGTAACAGTCCTGGCGCCCGATCGCAACTGGTCGGCTTCTGGGCATGTCAAGACGATGCACCGCCCGCTGCGCGTGCATGAAGTGGAGCTTACCGACGGGATACGCGCCTTCTCATCAGATGGCGCGCCCTCCGACTGCGTGGCGTTAGCGCTGCTGGGCTTGCTGCCGGAAAAAGTTGATCTGGTGGTGTCGGGGATCAATCCCAACGCCAACATCGGCCACGACGTGACCTATTCGGGCACGGTGACGGCAGCCATGGAGGCCGTGATTTCAGGGGTGCCGGGAATTGCAGTTTCTCTGAACTCACCCGAAAACCATAGCGGATCATTGGAGTATGGACCGGCGGCGCGTGTGGCACGCCGGATTGCACAGACTGTGATCGAGCGCGGTCTTCCGCCTGGCATTCTTCTCAATGTCAATGTGCCTTACCTACCCGATGACCAGATAAGAGGCTTATGTGTTACCCGTCAGGGATTGCGACTGTACCGGGATAGCCTGGTAGCGCGCGCCGACCCGCGCGGCCGCCCGTATTACTGGATCGGCGGGGAAGCCCCCAGCGGTGTGCCGGAGCCGGGCACGGATTTTGGTGCCCTGGCAGATGGCTGGGTTTCCATCACTCCTCTGCATCTGGATTTGACCGATTACCGCTCCCGCGATGAAATTCATGCTTGGGAATGGGCATAAGCAAATAGTGAAGTTGAAAAATTTCGCATGAATAGCTCTTGACAGATCGAGGATTCGCTGTAAAATTCGCCGGAATGAATACACCAATTTACTTTTCTAGACTGCATTCGCCCTGGGATAATGCTCCCGTTGGGCGATTTTTTTACTCTAAAACAGGACCTTGCAAGGCTCTTTTTTTTATCCCTGGCTGGAGTGAGAGCTTATGATCCTGCCCGGCTTGATTGATCCGCATGTTCACTTGCGCGAGCCCGGCGCTACTCACAAAGAAGATTGGGACAGCGGCACGGCGGCGGCATTGGCTGGGGGATTTACAATTGTCCTGACGATGCCTAACACAAATCCGCCTGTTACGGACGCTTTATCCCTAGATATGGCATTGCAAGCTGCCCGTTCCAAAGCACGCTGTGACTACGCCCAATACCTGGGCGCTGGGGCATGCAATCCCGTCGAGCTGCCAGCCCTGGCGGAGCGTGCCGCCGGGTTGAAGATGTACCTGGACCAGACCTATGGCCCACTGCGCCTGGATGATATGACTCTCTGGATGGAGCACCTATCCCTTTGGCCGCACCACCTGCCGGTCGTGGTGCATGCCGAGGGCCGTACGATGGCAGCGGCTATCCTGGTTGCCGCTCTAGCGGATCGCCCGCTCCACCTGGCGCATGTCTCCCTGCGGGAGGAAATCTTGCTAATCCGCCGTGCCAAAGAAAGCGGATTGAAAGTCACCTGTGAGGTTGCGCCCCACCACCTTTTCCTTACTCGGGATGATATACCCTCGCTGGGAGCCGGGCGGGGCGAAGTGCGCCCTCAATTGGCGACTCCGGCTGATCGGCAGGCGTTGTGGGATAACCTGGCGGTGATCGACTGTTTTGCTACCGACCATGCCCCGCATACGCTGGCGGAAAAAGACGGCCCGAATCCACCACCCGGCTTCCCAGGCCTCGAAACCGCGCTACCCTTACTGTTAACCGCCGTGCAGGAGGATCGCCTGACGATTGAGCAGCTGGTCGAGCGCATGTTTACCAACCCGCGACGCATTTTCAACCTGCCGGAGCAGCCTGAAACCTGGATCGAGGTGGATATGGACGCCCTTTGGGAGATCCGGGCCTCAGATTTTTACACGCGCTGTGCCTGGACGCCTTTCGAGGGCTGGCAGGTGCGCGGAGAGGTGCGCCGGGTTGTGTTGCGCGGCCGGGAAGCTTTCCATAATGGTGAAGTGCTGGCACCTCCGGGGTATGGAATCAACCTCAGATAAGGCCATATGGAATGCCCTAAACCGAAATTCTAGAAAAGGATCCATGATATATGAGTACTCACACACCTCCTGAACGAAAAACCAGCCCACACCTTCCCTTTGGCGATCAACGCAATGCCCCCTGGTACGGGCAGGATATCTTATCGGTGAAGCAATTCTCGCGCAGCGATTTGGAATATATCTTCGGTGTGGCACACGAAATGCGCGTCATGGTCGAGCGGGTCGGCACATTCGACCTGCTCAAGGGAAAAATC
>JAGDMX010000234.1 GCA_017860725.1 Chloroflexota bacterium
GCGAATGCGGTTATCCCCTATTGAAATTGAAACTCGATGCGAACGACCCGGAGACATCTGTTGCCGCCATACGCAAGGAAACGAGCGCCCGCCTGCGGGAGGATGCCAATGCCGGCTGGACCATGCCGCAAGCAAATGAAGTGATCCCCCGCCTCACGCAATACGACATTGAGTTCGTGGAGCAGCCCTTGCCGCCCGGTGATGTCGATGCTTTCCGTTCATTGCATGACCAACTGCGTCAAATGGGGGTCGCCATGCCGATCTTCGCTGACGAGAGCGTCAAGACCGCGCGCGATGTGGCCGTGTATGCCGGGGCGATCGACGGCATCGTGGTCAAGGTAATGAAAGCCGGCGGCCTGCGCGAAGCGCTGCGCGCCATCCACACGGCCCGCGCGCACGGCATGAAGGTCATGCTCTCGTGCATGGTGGAAAGCTCGCTCGGGGTGACCGCTGCCGCCCATCTTGCTTCCCTTTGCGATTATCTCCAAGGGCGTAAGATATGACGGCGCAAATCTCTCCCTGCCAGGCGGCCCGGGATTAGGTGTTGTTCCGGTCGAATCCTAATCGTCGCAAGCTGAAAAACACAAACGCCCTCCACATTGTGGAAGGCGTTTTATTTTTAAGTGTTTACTTTACAAACTGATCGGCAAAGTAACACGCCACCCAGTGTCCGGGAACGATCTCCCGGTATTCGGGATCTGCCGTAAAGCACTGCTCCTTCGCCAACGGACAGCGCGTGCTGAAATTGCACCCAACCGGCGGGTGGGCCGGGCTGGGAAGGTCGCCCTCCAGGATGACTCGATGACGGGTCTCAGCAATGTCCGGGTCCGGAACCGGCACGGCCGACATGAGCGCCTGAGTGTAGGGATGGAGAGGGCGCAGGTAGATCTCGTTGCGGTCTGCCAGCTCGACAACCTTGCCCAGGTACATGACCGCTATCCGATCACTGATATGGCGGACCATGCTGAGATCGTGCGCGATGAACAAATAAGTAAGGCCCAGCCGCCCCTGCAGTTCTTCCAGCAGGTTGACCACCTGGGCTTGAATCGATACGTCCAGCGAGGAGATCGGCTCGTCGCAGATGATGAGGTCCGGGTTTACCGCCAAGGCGCGGGCGATGCCAATTCGCTGCCGCTGACCGCCTGAAAACTCATGCGGGTAGCGGTTAACAAAATCCGGATTCAGCCCGACCATGTCCAGCAGTTCATCGATGCGTTCCTTCTTGTCTTTGCCGTCCGGAACGCCGTGCACATCCAGCGGGGCGGCAACGATCGAACCCACGGTCATGCGCGGATTCAGGGAAGCATACGGGTCCTGGAAGATCATCTGCATGCGTTTGCGAAAAGCGCGCATGCCGCTCTCGTTCAGGCTCATTAAATCGATCCCCTCAAAATAGACGTGACCGGAGGTCGGTTCATACAGCCGAAGGATCGTGCGCCCGACGGTGGTTTTACCGCAACCGGTCTCCCCCACCAGCCCGAGGGTTTCGCCGCTATAAATCTCAAAGCTGACGTCATCCACCGCCTTGACATCTCCAATATGGCTCTGGAAGAGAATCCCCTTGTTGATGGGGAAATATTTCGTAAGATTTTGTACCTTGACCAGAACAGAGGATTCAGCGCTCATCACGCGGCTCCCTCGGCGATGGCGGCCCAGTTCCAGCACGCCACCAGGTGGTCGCGGTCTCCGACATTTTCCAGGGGCGGCATGGACTCCAGGCAGCTGTCGGTGACATAAGTGCACCGCGCCACAAAGGGGCAGCCCTTGGGCAGAGCCACCAGGTCGGGCGGCAGACCCGGGATGGAGACCAGCTTGGTCCCTGGGGCTTCATCCAGCCTGGGCAATGAGCCCAACAATCCCAGTGTGTAGGGATGCCTTGTGCGCTTAAAGATATCCTTCACATGACCACGCTCGATGATATACCCGGCATACATCACATTGATCTTGTGAGCCAGCTCGGCCACCACGCCCAGGTCATGGGTGATCCACATCACGGCCATGCCGTAGTCACGTTGCAGACGCTTGACCAGATCGACGATCTGAGCCTGGATGGTCACGTCCAGGGCGGTGGTGGGTTCATCGGCGATCAACAGGGAGGGTTCACAGGACAGGGCCATGGCGATCATCGCCCGCTGCCGCATACCGCCTGAGAATTGGTGAGGGTAATCGTCCAGGCGTCGTCTTGCGTCCGGGATGCCCACCAGCGACAGCAGTTCCGCGCTGCGGTCCCTTGCCTGATTCTGGTCCAGTTTCTTATGGACCGTGAGCGCCTCCATGATTTGGAATCCAACCGTGTAAGCCGGGTTGAGAGATGTCATCGGGTCCTGGAAAACCATCGCAATCTGACCGCCGCGCACCTGCCGAAGTTCTTCAAATTCGAGCTTGAGCAGGTCCTTGCCATAGAACAGCACCTCTCCGCTGTCGATACGGCCGGGAGGGATCGAGATGAGACGCATGATCGAGAGAGCATGAACACTCTTCCCGCAGCCGCTCTCTCCAACAATGCCCAACACCTCCCCCTTTTCCAGTTTATAGGATACACCATTGACGGCGTGGACCGTGCCGTCGTCTGTGTGAAAGGTGACTCTCAGATCTTTTATTTCCAACAGGGGTTGTTCCATAAGGATGTCCGCTCGATGCTCGCAATATTAGTCGATGTATCTACTAAACTTTCATCTTGGGATCCAGGGCGTCGCGCAATCCATCCCCAAGCAGATTAAAACCCAACACGATCAGCATGATGGCTACGCCGGGGAATACAACTGCCCACCAGGCGCCGCTCGACAGATATTTATAACTATCGCCCAGCATGGCTCCCCATTCCGGTTCCGGCGGAACAGCGCCCAGGCCGAGGAAACCGAGAGCAGCAGCAGCCAGGATGGCACTGCCAATACCAAGTGTTGTCTGCACGGTGATGGGTGAAAGCACGTTAGGAAATATGTGCCGGAAGATGATCCGACCGTGCCCTTCGCCCACAGACTGGGCCGCCAGGATGTATTCTTTCTGGACGACTGACAACACCGAAGATCGCACCAGCCGGGCGAATACCGGGATGCTGACGATGCCGATGGCGACCATGCCTTTCTCCAGTCCGGTTCCAAGGAAGGCAACAATGGCAATGGCCAGCAAATAACTGGGAAAAGCCAGCACGATATCCATCGCCCGCATGGTTATGTTGGAGAAAAGACTGCCGCCCAGTTGTAAAGAGAGAGCCGCGCCGATCAATCCGCCCAATAAACCCGTTACGATGGCTGTATAGGGGCTGACGAACAAGGCCAATCCTCCACCGATCAAAAGTCCAACAGCAGCAAACAGGACCACGCGGGCCGATCTTCCGGCGAGGAAATTTTCGAACATCGCAGCAGCGCCTCCCAAAAGGGCGAATAAAACGATCTGAACAGGTTGTTCTGCAATCCAGGCAGGAAGAAAACCCATGAGCCCACCGAGAAAAACTAATAAGAGGATTTTTTCCAAGCGGGTCATCTCGATGCTTTCAAAGAAACCAGCCAACAACCCAAGCAGCCCTCCAATGACCAGCGAGATGGTTACGGCGATAATCCCAACCATCAATGTGTTCCAGCCTCCATGTACGACTCGTCGGAATATGTCCCGGCCGAGCTTATCGGTTCCAAAGATATGAACGGATGGAACTTCTTCATTCGGAATCAAGGTTGGCGGTTTGAGTTTGAGTGTGTAGTCCAGGTCAGTCTTTGGGTTGTATTCCCAAAAGAAGTGCGCCAGGACAGTGGTCAGGATCAGGAAACTGACGATAAACAAGCCCGCCTGGGCGGTCCGGCTTGAAACCAACCGCCGCCAGGCATCTACCCATAGCGAGCGGTGCTCCCGCACGGCGTAATCAATTGTTGCAATATCGCTTTGGGTCGTTTTGGTCATTTTCCGCTCAATCATAATGGATGCGGGGGTCAAGGTAGGCATAGGATACGTCTACCAGGAGATTGATAAGAACAAAGATCAAGGCAATCAGCAAGGTACCGCCCTGGACAATGGGATAATCACGCGCCAGGATCGAATCGTATACCCATTTTCCAATTCCCGGCCAGGAAAAGATGGTTTCAGTCAATACTGCACCTGCCAGGAGTAAACCAAATTGCAATCCAATAATCGTAATTATTGGCAAAAAGGCATTTTTAAGTGCGTGCCTGTAAAGAACCAGCCTTTCCGTCACCCCTTTTGCACGGGCTGTGCGGACGTAATCCTCTTGCATGACATCCAACATGCTCGAGCGGGTCATTCGGGCAGTGACTGCCATCGGGATGGTCGCCAGGGCGATCGCCGGCAGGATAATATGTTGGAAAGAGTCCACGAAGGCGGGAATATTGAATGTGAGCAAACTGTCGATCAAGTAAAAATTGGTTGTGGGAGTAAATTCAACGCTGGAACTCAGGCGCCCACCGGCAGGAAGCCACTGTAAAATCACCGCGAAGAGCATAATTAACATGACGCCAAGCCAAAAGATGGGCATGGAGACGCCGATAAGCGACCCGACCATTGTCGTGCTGTCCAGAATCGAATTCCGCCGGGCGGCTGAGATGATCCCGACTGGCACTCCAATAATAATGGCTACAAACATGGAGAAGAATGCCAGTTCCATGGTTGCCGGAAAACGCTGCATCAGGGTTGCGGCAACCGGGATACGACGGTGGATTGAATCCCCCAAGTCGCCTCGCAGCAGCCGTCCCAGATAGATAAAATATTGAGTATTGATGAATCCTTTAAAATCGCCTTGTTTTAATGCTTCCCGGTCCAGAAATGTGGGGCGGTTTAAACCAAACTGTTCGCGGACACGGCTGACATTTTCTTCGGTGGCGTGTTCGCCCAACATGGCAATCGCCGGATCTCCGGGGATCAGGCGCAGAAACATGAAGACCACAATCGTGACCCCCAAGATCGTCGGGATGGTGGCTATAAGGCGGCGAATGACGTAACGAGCCAAGTTCAACCTCCTTTTATGTATAGGGGGATGGACCAGGGCCATCCCCCTATACTTTTTAGGGTCGACTTATAGAACTACTAAATTATGGGCTGACAGTCACGTCAAAATAGTTGTCGGCGTCTACCACCTGTGTCACATAGCCATCGACCTTAGTGGAAAAGATCAATGGAAGCTGCGTATGGAACATCCAGATGCGGGCGACGTCGTCGTGCAACATTTGATCGGCTTCTTTATACATCGGATCACGATTTTCCTGGCCGACAGTCACTAACGCCTTTTGGAGCAATTCTGCCAGGGGTGGATTCGTGTACCAACCTTCCCGCCGAATCGGCTCAGTGCCGCCACTAAAGAAGTAGCCGGTGAAGTTATCGGGGTCGCCGTTATCGCCGCCCCAACCCAGTTCGTATATACCGGCCAATCTGCCTTCACGCCGGGCAGCCAGGTAAGATGCCCAGTCGCCTTCGGTGGTCAGCTCGACATTGATGCCAGCCTTGGCGAAGTCAGCCGCGATAGCTTCTGAAATCTCC
>JAGDMX010000235.1 GCA_017860725.1 Chloroflexota bacterium
GCCAGGAAGGCCTGGATGGTCTGATCCTGGGTATCGGCAGAAAAGCGCAGCCGGGCAAAGGCCAGGAGGCGGTAAGCCAGGTTATAAATCGCCTCCAGCTGCTGCACGATCTCTAAGAACTGCGCTGCGGGCAGATCACGGGAAAGCTGTGGGCGGCGCGCTTCGAAATCCAAAAGGCTGGCGTCCAGTTGCTGCAAGGTAGCTTGCATCTCGGGGCTGTCCTGGCCGGGGAATAACTCATTCAAGCTCCAAGGAGATAGGTTATAAGTTGTGCTCATCCAAAGTACCTCTACGATTTTCAAGATCCCGGTTTTGCGCCCTTAACGCCTGACGCAGTCGATCCAGAGGGTATAAGTCCCCAGTGGCGTGGTCCCGGTAATACCACAGCTCCCAGCCATTGCAAGGCGCCTGGCGAATCTGGCGGGCGATGGCATGGATCGAACCGCGCTGCCCATCATACTCGAGAGCCCCATCCGCCAGAACGCGGGCTACCAGCGCCGGATCGCCCATGAAATACAGCGGCTCTCCCGGCTGCAGCAAGTTGCTGGCCACCAGCAGGCCAAATGGCAGGCGCGGCTGCTTGCGGCGGTCGGGCGTGTCAAAGTATTGCGGGTCGTAAGGCACCGGCTCGACGGCAGCGATGCGGCGGGCGGCAAGCTCGATATAGCTGCTTTCGCGCTCGATGCCAATCCAGCGGCGGTGCAGGCGCCTGGCGACCACGCCGGTGGTGCCGGTGCCGAAGAAGGGGTCCAGGACGATATCGCCCGGGTTGCTGCTGGCCTGCAGGACATAATACAGCAGGGCTTCCGGCTTCTGGGTCGAGTGGGCTTTTTCACCGTTGATGCGCAGGCGCTCGCCGCCATTACAGATTGGCAGGCGCCAGTCGCTGCGCATCTGCAGGCCATCATTTAGCGCTTTCATGGCCTGGTAGTTAAAAGTGTAGGGCGCGCCGCGCTTCTTCTGAGCCCAGATCAAGGTCTCGTGGGCGTTGGTGAAGCGCACACCGCGAAAATTGGGCATGGGATTGTCTTTAATCCACACGATGGAGTTGAGAATCCAGTAGCCCAGCTCCTGTAAGAGGGCGCCCACGCGGTGGATGTTATGGTAAGTGCCGATGACCCACAAAGTGCCATTGGGCTTAAGCACGCGTTGGCAGGCTGCCAGCCACTGGCGAGTGAAACGGTCGTAATCGGAGAAATCCGGGAAGCGGTCCCAGGCATCATCGACGGCGGCCACACGGGTCTGGTTGGGGCGCCACAGCTCCTGGTGCAACTGCAAGTTATAGGGAGGATCGGCGAAAACCAAGTCGATCGACTCGGCTGGCAGATTCGCCATCACTTCCAGACAATCCCCCGGCAGGATTTGATCTACAGGTAATTCGGCATTGGGGTGCAAAGGGCTACGCCTGTGTCATACATGGAAGCGGACGTGCATGATATCCCCATCCTGGACGATGTATTCCTTGCCCTCCAGACGCAGCTTGCCTTTGGAGCGCGCTTCCGCCATGCCCCCCAGCGCCATGAGCTCCTGGTAGGTGACGACCTCCGCCCGGATGAAGCCCTTCTGCAGGTCGGAGTGAATCACGCCGGCAGCTTCGACCGCCGGGGTATCGGCCTGGATGGTCCAGGCGCGCACCTCGTCCTCGCCAACGGTAAAGAACGATTGCAAGCCCATCAGGCTGTAAGAGACATGGATGACTTTGGTAAAGCCAAGCTCTTCGATGCCGTACTCGCTCATGAACAGCTCGGCCTCATCGGGAGCCAGCTGGGCCAGGTCCATCTCCAGCTTGCCTTGCAGCGCCACCACCTGGCTGCGCTGGTGGGGATAATCGATCGCCGGGGCAGCCTGCCCGTCCGACAGGTTGAGCAAGACCAGCACCGGCTTGCGGGTGAGGAAGCCAAACCCGGACAGGCTCTTTTCGTCTTCGGGAGAGATTTCCACGTCTCTCAGGGGCTGGTCCTCGGCCAGAATGGCCTTCAACCGCTCGAACAGATGCAGCTCGCGCTCGATGACGGCTTTATCGCGCCCGCCGCCCTTGCGCCGCTCGTCTCCCATGCGCTCCAGCTTGCGCTCCACCGAGATCAGGTCGTTGAGCAGCAGCTCGGCGTCCATGGCGGCGATATCGCGAGCTGGGTTCACACTGCCGGACGGGTGGGGCACGCTGGCGTTTTCAAAGCAGCGCACGACATGCACGAAGCCATCCATCTGGGTGAGCTGGTTGAGCAACTGCCCCGACAGCCCGCTTTTGGCTGCGCCACCTTCCAACCCGGCGATATCGGCATAGGTGACCTTAGCATAGATCTTCTTTTCCGGGTGAAACAGCGCGGTCAAGTCATCAACGCGCGGGTCGGGCACATCCACGACCGCGGTATGCACTTCGAAACGCCCACCACTCATGGTGGTAGGCGTATCGCCGCGTGTCAGGGCATTGAAGATGGTGGTTTTTCCAGATTGGGGCAGTCCAATAATTCCGAGGCGCATGGCTTACATTTTACCCCATCTTGACCTGGCAACCAACATTCGATATACTATAGCCCAGGACGCCGAAGTGGCGGAACAGGCAGACGCGCGCGACTCAAAATCGCGTTCCCTCGGGAGTGTGGGTTCGATTCCCTCCTTCGGCATGAAAACAGGCTTGCGCACAAGGTCGCAAGCCTGTTTGATTCAACAAACTGGCATATAATTTCAAAGAAACTATCCCTTTTATTTCAGTGCCGGAGAGTCTCCCATGTCTTCACTCGATTCAATCCTGGCTGTGATCCTGGGTGGAGGGGTTGGCAAGCGCCTGTACCCACTCACCAAGCAGCGCGCCAAGCCAGCCGTGCCGATTGCCGGCAAATACCGCCTGATCGATGTGCCGATCAGCAACTGCATCAACTCCAACATCTATCACATTGCCGTCCTGACGCAGTTCAACTCGGTCTCGTTGCACCGCCACATCACCCAGACTTACACTTTTGACGACTTTCACAACGGCTGGGTGCAAATCCTGGCAGCCGAGCAAACTCCGCGCAGTACGGACTGGTACATGGGAACCGCCGACGCCGTGCGCAAGCAACTGGTTGAGATCCGCTCCTCCGGAATGGAGTCTGTGCTGATCCTGGCCGGCGATCATCTGTACCGTATGAATTACGGCGAGCTGGCTGAGTTTCACTGGGATAACCAGGCCGATATCACAGTCGCCGTCCAGCCGGTGCCAACAACCGAAGCCTTTCGCTTTGGTTTATTGAAGCGCGATGCGGACTTCCGTATTTCGGCTTTCGTTGAAAAGCCGCGTGATCCGGATGTATTGACCCAGTTTGTCAGCCGCGACGATCCAGAGCGACCCTACCTGGGATCCATGGGCATCTACATGTTCAACACTGAAATCCTGATTGACCTGCTGGAAAGCTCCACGTACGAAGATTTTGGAGCGCAGATTATCCCCAACGCACTGCAGACTCACAATGTCTTTGGCTTTGACTTTGACGGCTACTGGGAGGATATCGGGACGATCCGTTCATTTTACGATACCAACCTGAAGCTGGCGCGCCCGGACTCACCCTTTAATTTTCACGACCCTCTTTTCCCCATCTATACTCGCCCGCGCTACCTGCCCAGCGCCATCATCGATGGTGCCACAATGCACAATGTCCTGCTGGCAGACGGCTGCCAGATCAAAGAAGCAGTGCTGAGCGACTGTGTCATAGGACTGCGCAGCCAGATTGCTGGCGGAGTGCGGATGACCTGCACGATCATGATGGGAGCGGACTACTACGACAAGCCCAACGTCCCACCACGCGCCGGGGTGCCGCTTGGTGTTGGTGCCAACTGCAGCATCGAAGGAGCAATCATTGACAAGAACGTGCGCATGGGGGAAAACGTGGTGATCAAACCCTTCCCGCGCGGCGTTGACCTGGATGGCGGCAACTGGGTCGCCCAGGATGGCATCGTGGTCATCCCAAAAAGCACCGTAATCCACTCTGGGACTTACATCGGGCCGGATTGATAGAAAACTCGAAGCAAAACAGGCAGCCATGTCGGGGCTGCCTGTTTTGGTTGCTAAATCAAATCCTACTAAACAACGGTTTCTACAACTTGAGTATGGATATCGAAGGCCGGCGGCTGCTCCATATGGCGCTTCACAGCGCACAACTCAGCGGCGCGGATCAGGGCCGGTTGGTACTTTTCCGGGAAATCAGGCGGCACCTGGATTTCCAGCTCAATCTTGCCGACCATGCCGCTGGATGGATCATTGTACATGCGCTGTACAATGCGGATGCCATCGGTCGGCAGGCCACGCTGCTTACAAAAACCCAGCACGTAAATCCCGGCGCAGGTGCCCAGCGACGCCAGGAACAGAGCGAACGGGGTTGGCGCCGACCCCAATCCACCGCCTGCCGGAGGTTGATCGGTCATCACGGTATATGATCCAAAGTGGGCGTCTACCCGGGCGCCACCCGGGAATTCAATCATCATTTCCATTTTCTATAACTCCTCAATAAATGACTATCAAACTATTGCTTAGATGCACGACCGGCCAATAAGTTACAAACGCTTAAAAATGGATCAAACTCGTCCCTATATGTGGGGGTATCGATGGGCAGGCAAATGACTATTACCGCACTCAACCTGTGGATAACTCGCGAAAAACTGTGGATAAAACACCCCAACTGGGGAAAACTCGCATATTTGTACGAATTATGGTTGGATACCCCACCCCTATATATGGGGGGTCCAATAGAGACTTCCCCAAATGCCTGAACGCTCCTTGTGGGATTGAAAAACCAGCCCGTAATTAGCCCTTTTATCCACACCCTGGCAGGGGATAACTATCTCTGAAATACCCCTATATCTATGCGGATGAAGCGCCTTACCCCTGTGTTTACGGACGGAACTAACCCAGAACGGTTTTTATCCACAAATCCACAGGGCCTACGAAGACTACTATTAATAATTACTTCTATATAATGGTGAGAAATATTTCTCCAAAATAGGCGTTACATCTATGGATGTTGCTTGCGCCAGCAAAGAAAAGAAACTTTGTCCGGTGACAAGCTTTTGAGTATTCGTACGAACATACTCTTTAACAAAAGGCAAAAAGGTCGAGTCGCCGATGGTTTGGCGCAGCTCTTCCAGGAACACTGCTCCGTT
>JAGDMX010000236.1 GCA_017860725.1 Chloroflexota bacterium
ACCCGGACCTTGAATCGGTTTAGTGGTATTTGGAAGTGCATAACGGTACATTGCCAGTGACATTATGGCACCGGACACATCTTGCGGCGTAAAGAACGGGGTGATGGTCGTAGCCCCACTTAGTGAATCCAGCAGGCGCGTGCTGTCCATCACATCTCGGATGGTTGCCGGGCGTCGCTGCCCGGTGTGCGGTTCGTAAACTTCTCTCGCTCCGCCCAGGTTATGCCAGTGCAAGGAGCCATCTCCCAGCACCACGGTTCTACCGCTACGGCTGCCGATCGACACCAACTTGGGGCACCGAGCCAGCATGCTCTCAACCAGGTCGGGCGGGAGCAGCACACGATTTCCCTGGATCCTTGCCCCAGCCTCGACCAGTATTTCCCTGCCGGCGGTATGCGTCAAGGTTATCCCAGTCTCATTTAAAACCCGTAGTGTCGCACTATGAATTGCTTCGATTTCCTCGAGTTGGAGTACCGTTAGCCGCACCATACACCCTCCTAATATTCAGGATGGATCCAAATATCTCGCCAGGAATGCAATCCTGCGCTGTTCAGCATCGATTACATTTTCGATTTTCAAGAATGCATGCCCTTCATCGGTATAGAGGGCGAAATCCACCGTTTTCCCCAGCGATTGGAGCTTATCTCGCGCCGCCAGCGACTCACTCGCCGGGCAGCGGGGATCATTTTCGCCGCAAATCAATTGCACCGGTGCCTGGATGCGATCCAGGAAAAAATACGGTGAGCGTTCGTACCATAGATCGTAATTCGTCACCGGATCTCCCATATTTTCGCGGTCCCAGTGCTGCAAATCACCACGGGAATTGGCATGTGAGGTAAACCAGTTCAAGAATGGCACCACTGCGGAGCCGGCCGCCCAGCGATCCGGGTTTTGAGTCATGCAGCTCATCGTCAGGAAACCCCCGTGGCTGCGCCCGGAGACGGCCACGCGTGCCGGATTTGCCAGACCATTCGTAATCAGATAATATATCCCGGCAGTTACATCTTGCCTATCCACACCACCCAGATCGTAACGATTAGCCAATTGCCATTCTTTACCATATCCTGTCGAGCCGCGATAATTTGGTGCCAGCACTACCCAGCCCCGGCTGGTCATATGTTGCATAATGGGATACCACAAGAACTGGAAAGCCCAGCTCGGACCGCCATGGATCAAGATCACCGCCGGAGCAGGCATTTCCTCCCGGTCAGGCCGAAAAAGTAATGCCGGTACCATTACACCATCGGTTGTTGGGTATTGAACTGATTCCGGCATATAGAAATCTGTTGGCATCCTCCCGGTCGGCAAGGAGTCCGTAAGTTGGCGAAACTGTCCATCTTTCAACGAGAGTAACCACAGGTCATCGGGATGGCGGGGATTGTCAAAGACACAAATGGCGACCGATCCATCCGGTGTGAAGCGGGGGTGGTGGTGTACACCTGGCTCAACCTGGTATAGGATGGGTGTCAGACAACTGTGCTCATTATTGCCAGATGCTCCGGTTTTGCTCGGCAGCTCGATCATACCCAGCCAGGTTTGCTCCCGATGGCTGTGTATGTATACGATATGTCGCCCGTCCGACGACCAGTCTGGCATGAGTTTCTCTCCTACATCATTTGTCAACCATACGATATGCCCGGTCTCCAGGCTGTAAACCCCAAGGTTGTATTCTCCTTCAAAGTCACCAGAAAATACGACCTGCTTGCTGTCGGGGGACCAGCAGGCATCTCTGGCATTCGCCGGATGTCCAGAGACATCGATGGAGCGCAGTTTATCTCCTTCTAAAGACACCAGATAAGTATTGAATTCTTGCCCCTTGGCCTCGACAGTAACGGCCAGCCAACGACCATTAGGTGACCATTCCACAGTAAAAGCTGGTTTTGAGAGATTTGTCAACCGCTGCAGCGTATGCCCTTCGATTGACAAAAGATATACATCAAATTCACCCTGACGATTAGAAATGAGCGCCAGATGCTTACTATCCGGCGACCAGCTGAGATTCGGCTGGATAGCCTCGGGTGTGTCGGGGGTAAGATTGATGTGAACCTGGTTGGCGATATCATAGAGCATCACATCATAGTTTTCCCCACCATCCAGATCAATCACATAAGCCAGGCTGTTGCCATCCGGCGAATAACGCGGGGCAAATTTTGCACCTGGGTGACGAGTGATTTGCTTCGGTGGGGTGCTTCCATCGATTAAGAGCTCGTATAGCTCCCACTGACCGGAGTGATTCCAGGAGAAGCAAATGCGCCCACCATCCGGGGAGATATCAAAACCGTTCTCCGTGTCCACCCAGGGAATGCGCAGTAAATTTTCCAGATCCAGGATTTTTTCAGCCATCATCTTTTCCTCAATATAAGTCACAACACTTGAAATTTCTTGGATTTACAACATAGCCATACAGGCAGTATACATCAAGGATTATTCCAGGTCCAAACTCTCGGTTACCCGATCGAGTTTGAGGCTATTTAACGTCAGTTCGGATTAGGGAAAAAAAGAGGTAATTCGGTTAATCCGAATTCACGTTATTTAGTCTTCTTGTATGTCTATTCTCAGCTATAATTTCTAGAGATTTTCGGGAAACTACAGCTTCGTCATTTACACCGATCCTAAATCTTCCTGGAGTAACACGATGACTCCTGAGCCTCCTCAACCACCACTCTCCCTCGAACGCCGGCACACAATCATCACAGTATGGACGCTCACTCTTCTGGCCTCATTCCTACCGGATATATTGTTCACCGAGCTGACTGGCAGTGTCCCAACCTGGCTGGTATGGGCTAAGGCTGTCGTACTGGTAATAGCCATTGGGCTGAGCTTTACCTGGCAGCCGGCCAAGCTGATACGCAACTACCTGATCCTGCTCTTGACCATCATCGTGCTGGAGAGATTATTATACGGCACAATCAGCGGTACTCCCACCTGGCAACGCTGGCTCAACCAGATCACCGACTCATTTACACGTTCCCTAATGAGTACACAAATTCTTAGGGTAGGAATTGCTTTGTGTATGATTGCGGTACTCTTTGCCCTGCGCTATAAGCGCAGGGATTTTTTCCTGGTGCGCGGCCAGTTGGATGCCCCGGTAGAGCCGGTTCGTTGGCTAGGCGTAGATAAGCCGATCGCCTGGACACGCTTTGGTGCGATTTTGTCTTTGGCGATCAGCCTGGGCTTGTTAGTATTTCTCTTTATTGCGGGGAACCCGTCAATTTCATCGTTATTGTTGGTTCTGCCCTACCTGCCATGGGTGATTCTATTCGCAGCCAGCAACGCCTTTGGTGAAGAGATGACTTATCGGGCTTCACTGCTGGCGCCACTCTACCCGGCTGTTGGAAAACAACATTCGCTTTTACTAACTGCCAGCCTCTTTGGCGTCTGGCATTTTTATGGGGTGCCTTACGGGGTGATTGGTGTGCTGATGGCCGGATTATTGGGCTGGCTGCTGGGCAAGAGTATGCTCGAGACACGTGGATTTTTCTGGGCGTGGTTCATCCATTTTTTACAAGATATCTTCATCTTTGGTTTTCTGGCTATCGGCAGTATTGTTCCTGGAGGATAACCAACCCTGAAAATGAGCAAAGGAGGCAAGATGAACTTTGGATTTGTACTCCCATATGGCGATGCAAGCACTGCTGGTGAGATGGCGTATGCTGCCGAGCAGGCTGGCTGGAATGGCTTTTTTGTTTGGGAGCCGGTATGGGGCATTGATGCCTGGGTCTCACTCACTGCCGCGGCTATGCGCACTCAGACGATCCGGTTAGGTACCATGCTGACTCCTCTCTCCCGCATGCGCCCCTGGAAACTGGCCAGCGAAACAGCCAGCCTGGATAACCTTTCCGGCGGGCGAGTCATTCTGGCAGTCGGTTTGGGCGCCATTGATACAGGCTTTACAGCTTTTGGCGAAGTCACAGATCGCAAGCAGCGCGCCGAACTCCTGGATGAAGGTTTAGATATCTTAACGGGATTATGGAAAGGCCAACCATTTTCCTACCAGGGCAGGCATTATCAGATTCAACCGACCGATTTCATGCCACCACCACCCCCTGTTCAGCAACCGCGTATTCCTATTTGGGTTGTCGGGGCCTGGCCCTACGAGAAATCCATGCGGCGTGCACTAAAATTTGACGGTTTGTTGCCAACTACGATCGATCCCCAGCATGGCGCGCGCCAGCCCAAGCCGGGTGAGCTGCGCGAGATCACCGGGTACATCCGGGAACATCTCGGCACCGATAGCCCCTACGATATCATCGTCGAAGGCGAAACACCTGGAGACAATCCAAACCGCGCCAGAAAAATCCTACAACCCTGGATTCAAGCCGGGGCGACCTGGTGGCTGGAGGCCATGTGGAATGCGCCTCGCAACGAAGAAGGGCTCCAGCTTGTTCGCCGCCGGCTGGAGCAAGGACCGCCATTAATAAAATAAGATATTAAAAACTTGGGCTGCCTAAATGTCCCTTTTTAGGCAGCCCTCTGGCTTCAGAGCAAATACCCCAAGCGGAACTTAGTTGTTCACGGTTGGGTTTACTTTCACTTTCTTTGGCTCTGGGTTTACCGGTTCAATAAAGCCTTCGGGCAGCAGTCCGGCCTCACGTACCATGCGGGGAACAATTTCTTCCCATCCGACAGCCATCAGGTGAATACCGTTCACTCCCTGCTTGACTTTAACTGCCTCGATCAGCTCCAGTGCAATCTGCACGCCTTCTTCTTCAGCGCCATCCCCGGCAGCTTCCATCCGTTTTAGCAATTTTTCAGGGATGAATACACCGGGAACTTCATAATGCATATAATGCGCCATTTTGTAATTCTTAAGTGGTGTGATGCCAACCAGAATGTATACTTTATCCAGGATGTCCCGTTTAGCCAGCTCATTTAACCAAATTTCCATACCATCCGGATCAAAAACCAGGTTTGTCTGGAAGAACTGCGCACCGGCATTGACCTTCTTATGTTCGCGGATTGCCTGGAACTTTGGCTCCGAGGCATATGGCGAAGCAGCGGCGCCCAGGAAATACTTGGGCGGGAATTTCATCGAGCGCCCATCCAGGTAAATGCCTTCATCCCGCATGCGGCGCAGAATCCACAGCATCTGAATCGAATCTATGTCCAACACATCCATCCGGCCG
>JAGDMX010000237.1 GCA_017860725.1 Chloroflexota bacterium
CAGAAGACCACCCCGACCCGGGCTGGCAGTTGGGTGCTGTGTCTTTCGCTCATAAGCCCATCCTTACTGCCTGGCTGCAAATCTGGCAATCTTGATAGCCATCTTCAGTGATGTCCTGGCGGCGGTGCGGGCTGCGGTATGCAGTAATTTGCTCCAGGGTCAGGGCGTTGGTAGGACAGATCAGCACACAGGTGCCGCAGCCAATGCAAACTGTCGAGGCGACCTGGAAGGGAGGGCTGACTTGTTTGGCGATGCCGCGCTGGATCATGCTAATGCCGCTCACACCCACCAGCTCCTGGCAGGCACGCACGCACAGGCCGCACAGGATGCAGGCATCTGCTTCGGGCAGGTGATAGCGCACTTGGGTCACGCCCAGATCGTGTGCCAGTGCCTCGATCTCCGGGGAGGTGGCGCCGCCGGCCAGCAGCAGCTCGGTGGTCAGTCGACGGCTTTTCTGCACCCGCTCTGTGTCGGTCTGCACCATCAGACCGGGTTCACAAGGATAAGTGCAGGCGGTCACCAGCCGGGGCAACCGCCCGGCCGTGGTCACCTCCACCATGCACAGCCGGCAGGCGCCATACGGCTCGAGAGCCGGGTGGTAGCACAGGGTAGGGATAGGGATAGCGTGCTCCCGGCAGGCTTCAAGGATTGTACGTCCTTCCGGGACGGTGTAGTGATGATCATTAATCGTCAGTTCAATCATATCTACCGCCTAATTTACCGAGATTGCATTGAACTTGCACACGCTCAGGCACATGCCGCAGCGATTGCACATATCCGGGTCGATCGTATGCACCTGTTGCTTGGCGCCGGAAATAGCCTGGCTGGGACAGTTGCGCAGGCATACCATGCAGCCGGTGCACAGCTCCTCGATCACTGCAAAGGTGATCAAGCCCTTGCAGACGTGCGCCGGGCAGCGGTGTTCGTAGATATGGGCTTCGTACTCGCGGCGGAAGTAGCGCAAGGTGGAAAGCACCGGGTTGGGGGAGGTTTGACCCAGGCCGCACAGCGAGCTGTCTTTGACGTGCTGGCCCATCTCCAGCAGATAATCAATATCACCCGGCTTGCCGTAGCCGGCGCAGATACGCTCCAGCGTGGCCAGCATGGCTTTGGTGCCCACCCGGCAGGGAACGCACTTGCCACACGATTCTTCCTGGGTGAACTTCATGAAGTAACGGGCGAAATCCACCATGCAGGTATCTTCGTCGGCGACGACCATGCCACCGGAGCCCATGATGGCGCCCAGCGCGCCGAGCGATTCGTAATCGATCGAGACGTCCAGGTGCTCGGCAGGGATGCACCCGCCGGAGGGACCGCCTAACTGGGCGGCTTTGAAGGGCTTGCCACCCGGGATGCCGCCGCCGATATCTTCGACAATCTCGCGCAGGGTGATGCCCATCGGCACCTCGACCAGGCCGGTGTTGTTAATCTTGCCAACCACCGAAAAAATCTTGGTGCCTTTGGATTTGGCGGTGCCGACCTGGGCGTAAGCAGCGCTGCCGCGCCGGAGGATGATCGGCACGTTCGCCCAGGTCTCGACATTGTTGATCACGGTGGGCTGGCCCCACAGGCCGCTCTCGGACGGGTAAGGAGGGCGAGGGCGCGGCTCGCCAATGCGCCCTTCTAAGGAGGCCATCAGGGCGGTCTCCTCGCCGCACACGAATGCCCCGGCTCCCAATCGAACGTTTAGGTGGAAGCTAAAGCCCGTCCCCAGGATGTTTTCGCCCATCAGGCCGTTTTCTTCAGCCTGGCGGATGGCAATCAGCAGGTTTTTGACTGCCAGGGGGTACTCCGCCCGGATGTAGACATAGCCATCCTGGACGCCCAGGGCGTACGCCCCGATCAGCATGCCCTCGATCACCGAGTGTGGGTTGCCTTCCATGACGGAGCGGTCCATGAAAGCACCCGGGTCGCCTTCGTCGGCATTGCAGATGATGTACCCCAGGTTGGCTTTGCGGATGTTCTGGCGGGCGATCTCCCATTTTAGACCGGTGGAGAAACCCGCTCCACCACGACCACGCAGCCCGGCGGCTTTGACCTCCGTGATGACTTGCTCCGGCTCCATCTGGCTGAGCGCTTTAACCAGCGATTGATAGCCACCCAGGGCAACGTAGTTCTCAATGCGGGTTGGGTCGATGCGCCCGTTGAAATCCAGCACCTGGCGCATTTGCTTGCGGTAGAAAGGCAAGTCGGGCTCGCGGTGGATATGCTCGCCGGTCAGGGGATCGGTGTACAGCAGGCGCTCGACGATCTCCCCGCCCACCAGGGTGCGCTCGACGATTTCTTTAACATCTTGTGGCTTGATTTTTTGGTAGGATATTTTTTGAGGATAAATGGTCAGCAGGGGGCCGCATTCGCAGAAGCCCGGGCAGCCGGTACCGACGATTTCCAGCGGGATGGGCAGGCTGGCCTGCTGGCAGGCATTACGCAGGCCGGCGAGCACTTTCTGGCTGCCAAGGGCGCGGCAGCCGGTGCCATCGCACACTTTGACGCAGGGTTGGCTCTCGTCCCAGGCCTGGGCCAGCTCAGCCTGCCAACGCTGAAATGAGGCGATATCCTGCAGGCGAGCTACGAATCTCTCCCCGCTTTCGGCCGCCTGCAAGGCCGGTTGAGGCGAATGGATAGGTTGATTCATCGCCCCTCCTCGCGCTGGATGCGCTTGAGCAGCACATCCACTTTCTGGGGCGTCATCTGCCCGGAGTACTCGTCGTCACTGACCACGATCGGACCCAGGGCGCAGGCGCCCAGGCAGTTGACCGTTTCCAGGGTAAACTGGCGGTCGCGGCTGGTCTCCCCGGCCTGGATGCCTAGCTTGGTCTCCAGGCGCTCCAGGACGCGCGGGCTGCCGCGTACGTGGCAGGCGGTGCCCATGCAAACGTTCAGGCAGTGCTTGCCTTTGGGCTTCAAGCTGAAGGCGTTGTAAAAGGTGGCGACGCTGTAGGTCTGCGACAGCGGCACGCCAAAACGGGCGCTGGCCAGCACCAGTGCTTCGGGGGGCAGGTAGCGCCAGCGCTCCTGGATCGCCGCCAGGGCGGCGATCAGCGAGCCCTGCCCGTCTGCCTCCTGGTCGATGAGGGTGTAAAGCTCCTGTACATCCATTTGCATAGAATTCCACTCCTTGATGCAGAGTAAATGGTTGCACTTGTATGCCGGCTTGTATCCGGCGGCCTGGACGAACGATGTAAAGTCAGCGATCCATGGATCGCTGGTCAGGCAATATTAGTTTGGCATATCAAACGTGAAGAAAGCATAGAAAATCCCCCTGAGTATATGAAAAACTTGTGAAAAATAGAACTACTTTTACTCTATCTCTGATAACGCATAATCGATCGCTTCATCCCAAGACATCACCCTTCCCTCGGCGCTGTAGCATTCCAGGGCTTGTGCATCCAGTTGATTGGTGACACTCTCTACAATGTATTGGTAACGGACTTGATGATAACGATTAACCGGAATGCCAATCACAGCTCGCAGCGCCTGTGCAGCCGCCAACAAACGGGCCCCTCGACGAGGTAGCTTGAGAAGCGCGGCAATGCCGGCGAAACCCTCCAGACACTCGATGATTTCATTGCGTCCCCCCAGGTCCTTTAGAGTGACCATGCTTTTCTGAAAATAATCTTCAGCCTGTTCCACATCTCCTAACTCATACATTAGATACCCCAAACCTAATTGCGTGGCTGCAATACTACGCGCATCATTGATCTTTAAGAACAAGGATAAACTCTCCTTGAGAAGCTCTTCCGCCTGCACAAACTCGCCTTTTTCCTGATGGATCATTGATAGGTTATGAAGCAAAGCTGCAATGCCTCTGGTATCCCCGATCTCTCTACGATAATTGAGGCTCTCCTGGTAATGGGCAATGGCCCGGTCGTATTCCTCTTGCAAATGGGCTAAGATCCCCAAACTGTTTAGTGCATTAGCAACGCCATTTTTATCCTGGAGGCTTCTTTGAATTTCCAGGCATTCATTGAGAAATACACTTGCCTGGTAATAGTCGCTTTGCCCGCGCGCCAGTATACCTGCGCCGTTGAGCGCTTTGGCACGCAGGGGTGGCGACTGAGGGCTATCCATGGATAAAGCCTTTCCCAACCATTCGCGCCCTTCACTGTGCTGGCTCTGCATCCACCAATAACGCCAGAGCGAGCCTGCAAGTCTTAGTGACATTTCTGTATTGTAAGTATCCAGCGACCATTGCATCGCTGCTCGAAGATTATTCTGATCTTCCTTTAAGTGGTTTAACCAGATGAGTTGATTGGAACCGCGTAACTCTTTCTCACCCATCTCTGCCAGGCTAACATAATACTTGGCATGCCGGTTGTGCATCAGCTCAGTTTCACCAGATTCATCCAGCTTCAAACGGCCAAAACTACAGATCGTATCCAGGAAGCGGAAACGTGTGGCTAACTGTGCTCCATGGAGAATGGGGATCACTGTCAATAAGGATTTATCCACCAGATGCCCTATCAGGGTGAGCACATCATCATGGTGGATCGTACCACCTGTGCAGATGACTTCAGCGGCTTCCAGAGTGAAGTTATCGGCGAAAATTGTAAGACGGCGGAATAACACCCGTTCTAACTCGTTGAGCAGATCATGGCTCCACTCTATCGCCGCCGAAAGGGTCTGGTGGCGGGGAAGCACCGTGCGGCTGCCATCAGTCAGCAGGCTGAATCGCCGGTCCAGGCGGGCAGCAATCTCCTGCACCGATAGCAAATTCATGCGCGCGGCGGCTAACTCAATAGCCAGAGGGATGCCATCCAGGCGCAGGCAGAGCTGTGCGATCGTGGGGGCGTCTATCTCGTCTGGCTGATAGCCGGGCAATATATCGCCGGCTCGTTCAATGAACAGGCTGGCAGCTTCGGACTGGTAGAGGTTCTCGATATTCAATTTACGCTCTTGATCCGGGAGCGAGAGCGATAACAGGTGCCAAACCTTCTCGCCTGGCACTTCTAATGTTTCGCGGCTGGTCGCCAGGATGGTTATCTCTGGGCATTCGCCCAACAGGCGTTCCGCCAGGATTGCACAGGCCTCGATCAGGTGTTCACAGTTATCCAACACCAACAGGAGCTGCTTGTCAC